>JALNXT010000379.1 GCA_023230245.1 Candidatus Cloacimonadota bacterium | reverse complement strand
GCCAGCCAAAAAATGGAGGCTATAGGTAAGCTTGCCGGAGGCATAGCGCACGATTTCAATAACTTACTAAGCATAATCATGGGCTATTGTGAAGAATTGCAGGAAGATTTACCGGAATTTAGCCCTTTTAGAGTAGGTGTGGAAGAGATTATTAAAGCTGGAAGCCGCGCGGCGGGACTTACCCGCCAACTTTTAACCTTCAGCCGTAAACAAATCGTGCAGCCTCGTATCCTAAACTTAAATGAGCTTGTAGGTAATCTTAACAACATGCTGGGCAGAATGATCGGGGAGAAAATTGAGATTCATGCTTCTTTGGACAAATCTCTGGCATCGGTGAAAGCCGATCCCGGGCAATTAGAGCTAACCGTGGTAAATCTCGCCATCAATGCCAGGGATGCTATGCCCGATGGTGGCATCCTTAGCATCGCAACATCCAATGTTTTTACCGATAAAGAGTACCTGCGTATTCATCCCGAAATAAAGCCTGGAAAGTATGTGCAGCTTAGCATCAGCGATAATGGCGTAGGCATGGATGCACAAACCCTAAGCAGGATATTCGAGCCTTTCTTCACCACCAAAGAGATAGGCAGCGGTGTTGGCCTCGGTCTGCCCACTGTATATGGAATCGTAAGCCAATCTGATGGCTATATTCTGGTAAGCAGCCAGCCCAACAAAGGTAGTTGCTTTAACATCCTTCTACCTGCTTCCTTTGATGTTTCACCCAAAACCGCACCCAATGGCCATGATAGAGCCTTCTTGGGTAAGGGTGAGCATATTCTTATTGTTGAAGACGAGAAGGCTTTGCTTTCCTACTTTAGCAAGCTTATCAAAAACCTTGGCTATAGCGTTAGTGCAAGCTCCGATAGCTTGCAAGCTCTGGAGCTTATCCGCAAAGGATTGAAGCCAGATTTACTGATAACCGACGTTGTGATGCCTAGAATGAATGGCAAGGTGCTGTCCGAAAAAGTACTGGAGCTTATTCCAGACCAGAAGCTGCTGTTTATGTCAGGCTTTACTGACGATCCGCTTGTTCTCCACGGCGTTGTTGACCAGGGCATGCCATTCATCCAGAAGCCTTTTAACTCCAAGGAGATAGCCATCCAAATACGATATCTGTTGGACAGATCAACACCCCAAAAAAGTGCTGCCAAAATCCTTATGCTGGATGATGAAGAGGGGATCAGGTCTCTGTTTGAGAGAGCCTGTGGCAAGCGTGGCCATAGCTTTACGGGTGTAGCCCTGCTTTCTGAAGCATTAGAGGCATTATCCCAGAACCAATATGATGTTCTGCTTGTGGATATGCACCTGATCGGGATGGACGGCATAAACGCCTTAACCAAGATCAGAGAAGCGGGAATATCGACGCCGGCAATCATCTTTTCTGGATCTGTAAACCTGGATGAAAGTGAAACCGTGAAGTCATTGGGAGTTATCAAAGCCATAGAAAAATCTTTTGATTTCCTCCCTGTCCTCCAGTTTATAGAAGATTTCGTGGCTAATTAATGGGGTGGCAACGCGTGGGGTGGCAACGCGTGGGGTGGCAACTGAAGCGACCAAACGTAAAGATTTGGATGCCAAAAGTGGCAACGCGTGGGGTGGCAACGCGTGGGGTGGCAACTCGTGGGGTGGCAACTCGTGGAGTGGCAACGCACGGGGTGGCAAACTCCGATTTGCCACAGCATCCGCAGGATGCTACAAAGCCAGCTCTGCTGGCTCCGCCAATTCGGAGATTGGCAGCCCCATGAATCTTGAAGTACAAAATGCCTAACAAGGACGGATCCCTGCGCAAAGCCTATCGCATCTCGATACTCGAGGGGATCTTTGCTCAGGTTTACGGTAACTTAGCACAGATTGGCTCTTCATTCATCACCAAGCTTATGGTGATCATGGGTGCCACTCCTATGCATTACAGCCTACTAAGTGCCTTAGGACAGGTTTCTGCTATTTGGCAGCCATTAGGGGTGGCTCTCACCCACAAATTGAGGCAACGCAGGATGGCTTGCGTGTGGATAACTGCTGCAGGACGCATTTTAACCCTATTTCTTGGACTGGCACTGCTCTTCCCCATTCGTGAACATGGCATTTGGTTCATCTTAATTTTACTTTCCCTCAGCGCGGGCTTACAATCCATGGGAGCCAACATTTGGATAGCTTGGATTAGCGATTTGATTCCCCTCTCCATCCGAGGACGTTTCTTCTCCCGACGCAACCAGATCCTCGTAAGCATCGGCTTGGTGATTAGCTACATCCTCAGCTTTCACGTGGATTTATTTGAGCCTGCAAAAAACAATCTGAAACAGCTTTATATCGGCTTCCTGCATGCAGAAAGCTTCTTTACCCCCCAAAACCAAGCATGGTTCCTGGCGGGTATTTTCGTGTTTGCCACCCTCATCGGACTGGGAGGGCTTATCGTTCTGGCGAGGCAGCCAGAGCGCCGAATGCGGAATCTGAACGATCAAGGCTTACGTTCTCGCTACCGTGAGCCCTTCCTCGACAAGAATTTCCGGCTACTGTTGGGTTTCGGTATCTGGTGGATGCTCGCTATCGGAATTGGCAGCCCCTTCTGGGGACCATATATGCTAAAAAAACTATCTATGAGTCTATTTGAGATGCAGCTTTACGGCACTATCCACACGGTTTCGGCGCTGTTGTCTTTCCAGTTTTGGGGACGCTTTATCGATCGTTATGGCAATAAAAGTGCCATGAAGATATGTGTGG
>JALNXT010000378.1 GCA_023230245.1 Candidatus Cloacimonadota bacterium | reverse complement strand
AGGCTAGACGCAGAAGGAAATATGCTATGGGTGCTTCCTACAGGTTTAATATCTATTCGTGATATTTCGGCTGACAACAATGGGAACTGCTATGCCACAGGTACATTCAATGGCTCTTACATTTTTGGGGACACAACCCTAATTTGTCCCGATGAATCATATAACATATTTGTTGCTAAAATCGATAGCTTTGCTAATTGGAATTGGGCAAAGCAAGCATCAGGATGTTTAAGTTTAGGTATCTCATTGTGCAGCAACGGCAATAGCTACATCACGGGATTATTTTGCGAAACAGCGATCTTCGGAGATATCACGTTAACCAGTATTGGCTATTCGAGCATCTTTGTAGCCAAACTAGACGGGAATGGAGTCTGGTTATGGGTAACCCCCGCAGGAAGTTCTTTAGAGAACAGTGGTTATGACATAGTTGCTGATGAGAATGGTGCCTGTTATCTAACGGGTGTCTTATCCAGTCCAGCATCTTTTGGGACTATAACTTATAATGCAGGGGTTAATAGCGCAGCATTCATTGCTAAAATTAGCGATGATGGTAATTGGCTGAATGTAGCGGGATGTGTAGGAGAGGTAATTGATACAAGTATCTCCATTGATGCTATGGGGAACAGCTATATAGCGGGTTATTATTTGGGAAGTATTATGTTTGGGGATGTTTTGATGGAGTCTAATGGCTTTTATGATATGTTTGTTGCTAAGTATGGTCTTGCCACAGAAGTTTCAGATGAAGTTGCTGTTCCCAAGCCAGCTTTTGCAACGGTTAAAAGTTACCCTAATCCTTTCTATGGTTCAACGACTTTTTCTATTGATGTAAAAGAAGATAACCCTCATTATGAGCTCTCAGTCTTTGATATTAGGGGCAGATTGTTAAGCACTGTATATAGTGGGAGATTGGAGAAAGGGTTAAACACTTTTACTTGGGATAGAGATAGAAATTTTAATGGGAACTTGCCTTCTGGTGTGTATCTGTATAAATTTTCAGATGGCATCAACAGCATTACAAACAAAATAATCCTTCTCAAATAGAACAGAACTCCCAAAGACTAATCTGCCCCAACACGATTTCCACATCCTAAATTGTAAAAAAGGCAAAGCTACCTTATTATTGGAGTGCTGGAGTGCTGGGGTGTTAGTGTGTTGGGGTGCTGGTGTCTTGGAGTGTTGGAGTGGGGCGGAACGGCGTCCGCCCGTACGTACCGCCGCTTGCCAAAGCGACGAGGGGTGTGATGCTGGGGTGCCGCCATACCCTTGTTCTGGAGTTATAGGCATCTTGCCTGGCTTATTATACTTCCTTGCTTATCCGCAGCGGTGCCAAAGCCCATCTGAAGAGGTGTTGATCGGGTCTCAACCCGATGAGATCCCGATCAGATCCCGATCAGATCCCGATCAGATCCCGATCAACTCCGCTTCGGATAAGCAAGCGGGAGGCTTTGACGGGGTAGTCCTATCGGCTGCAATAGATACAGGTTGGTAAAAGTTGGTTTAGCCGAAACGACTCCACATTAACTACCTGCAACTCGTAATAACAGTCGCCTCGACTGTTTCTTCCCCAATTCACACGAGGGCGTGTGAAATTACAGCTAAACGATTCCACATTAGCTACCTACAACTCGTAATAACAGTCGCCTCGACTGTTTCTTCCTCAATTCACACGAGGGCGTGTGAAGTTACAGCTAAACGACTCCAGCACTTCATCACTCCAGCACTCCAGCACCCCATCACCCCAGCACGCCAGCACTCCAGCACCCCATCACCCCAGCACGTCAGCACCCCAGCACGCCAGCACTCCAGCACTCCAGCACCCCAACACCCCAGCACTCCAGCACCCCGAAATCAAGGAAAGATTGACAGCAAGCCCCCATGCATATTTTATGTGTCCAACAAGTAAACTATAGGGAGTTTGCACAGCAGAAATGGACAAACGAATACTAGCAATGCACGATCTTTCCGGCGTGGGGCATACCTCGCTGATGGCGATTATACCCATCATGTATCATTATGGGATTCAGGTGTGTCCTTTCCCCACTGCCATCCTTTCTGCGAATACTTGTTACCCGCATTATGTGATGCAGGATACCACGCCCTTCATGCGGGATACGCTTGCCCACTGGAAGGGTTTGGGGATAGAGTACGACGTAATCTATAGCGGTTTTCTGGGTAGTCCCGCGCAGGTGGATATTCTTATTGATGCCGTTTCTTCGCTCTTGGCATCCGATGGCATGGTGGTGGTAGATCCCGTGCTGGCAGATGATGGCGAGCTTTATAGCTGTTATGACGAGCGCATGGTAACCGCCATGAAGAAAGCGATTGCCATTGCCGATATCATCACTCCCAATTACACGGAAGCTTGTTTTTTAACCGATACGGAGTTACAAGCTAACCCCAGCCTTGCTGAAATTGAAGCATTATGCTTAAACCTCAATTTGCTAGGGGCGAAAACAGTAATTATCACCAGTATTCCCGGACAGGACAAAGACCATACCCTGGTTGCCTATTATCATCAGCAGAGCTTGCAGACCTATTCCTGCCATTATGTGCCATATTTCTATTCTGGGACAGGTGATGTGTTCACTTCGCTGATTATCGCCAAAATACTGAGCAATATTCCCATAAGCCAAGCCATACCCCAAACGATAGATTTTATCTATACTTCCATTCTGGAAACCCTCAGCTACAAAAGGGATGAACGAGAAGGGATATGCATAGAC
>JALNXT010000377.1 GCA_023230245.1 Candidatus Cloacimonadota bacterium | reverse complement strand
TGCCGATAGGCGTCTATCCCTTATCCATCGGTTCGGGGAAAAAATCGAAGCATTAAGGCATACTGCTTCCCGGGTAGCCCAGCAAAGAACTCCTTGGGGAAAAGGGATATCTGCTCCTGGGGTAGGGAAGCTATTCTTCCCCTATTTCTGATTTTCCGCCTTTTTACGCTGGTTTTCTTCCCGTTCCTTGCGGTGATAGATCAGATGCAATTCAAAGCCTACAAAGGCTAAAAACAATCCTAATAAAGCTTTGAAGCCAATGATGCCGCTGAGGCCAAATCCATCCCAAATCAAAAGTAAGGCCAACGCGATGGTGGGGAATTCCACTGCCGCGATATAGTATTTGTGCATGATATCTCCTTGCTGTAATAAATGACGTAAAGCGCTAGCAAAAAAACCAATGCTCACGGATTACAAGACAATTGATGCTCCCTTTATCTGTCAAGAATTTCGTGGCGATTGATTTTGCTAATGAAGCTGATTAAGTGAAAAGAGAAAATAAACCCAGATAAGGCATGGAGTTCAATCCCCCTACCCTATCTATCACCATTGCTAATATATCGGAGGGGGATTGGACAAACTGGGATAAAACCATGACAGCCACTCGAAGTCCATTTGGCCTATTTCACTACTTCGTGCATTGGAGATTAGAGATAGCCAAATGAACTCCAATGGCATCAATCGGGTTAAATCGATTCTGCTAAGGTTACCATATACAAGATACTAATCGGGCTGCTTGCTACCATGGAACTTAAGTCAGATGTATTAGCAACCGGCCTAACAAGCCCACAGCCTAGGAATGCTAAGATGCCAGCCCACTGTCATCAGGGGGTGACGGTAACGTTTTCGCTTAACTTAATCCAACCCTGTGAAGCAAGATATCTGATCGTTTCCTTCAGAGATTCTTTTTTTTCAGCAGTGTCCCAAGGCTCTTTCCAATTTTTAATGTATTCGTAAAACTCAGTCTCGGAAACATACTCAATTTCGCCATGATTAGTGAGCGCAGACAGCGCGAACATAATGGTTCCAATTTCTTCAGCATGCTTTGTGGACTTAACGCGACTGAAGAGATCCACCAGTCTTGAAATCTCAGGTTCAAGTGCGTTAATCAGATCAGATCTTTTCTCTCTGAGTTTGTAATACTCAGATCCGGTCTCAAATCTAGTTTTGAAACCATTACCAGTTTGCTGGATCAAGTTCTCCCTGCCAAAGACGTTGTATATTCTATCGATCTCGGGCGAGTATGGGCCGTATCTCCCTTTTTTGAATGTTATCCCAAGATCCATATCCGTCAAGGAAGCCATGTAACAAATTTTTTGAAACACTATCTTTCCAACGGGTACAGTGTAGCGCTTTTGCCCCAATCGATGGATTACCTCCAGTAAGGCTATCCAGGATCCACGGACTTCCGTGTCAAAAATCTGAGCCTTAGGTTCCAGTTTGCTCCTGCTCCCCAAAAACTCAGGTTTGAGATACTTTGCATCCGTACCAAAAGGTGCATAGATCTCTACAGGCACGTCAATCTGTGACAGCTTCTGATACATTATTGGCCCCACTGTTTGCCATAGCAGTCCGCCATTGCCACATCCAAGAGGGGGGAAAGCTATTGATTCGACTCCCCAATCCCGGTAATTTGTTGCGATAATATCCAAGCCCTTCTCAATGCTCTCCAGCTTCGAGAGACTTTTCCAGTGACCTTTGGTAGGGAAGTTGATGATTTTGTTGCCGAAGATATCCTCATAAAGATATGGGACTCCTTCCTCGACTTCACCCGCGTTGCATCTATCCAAGTAATCATCGAACATTTCGGGAAACTGCTTTTTGAAAAGCAGGGCGATTCCCTTGCCCATCACTCCCACACAATTTACTGTGTTGACCTTCACTTGCATTTTGCTGGTGAATATATTACCTGTAAGTACCTTTATCATTGTAGCATCCTCTATCTAAAAAACATGTTAGGTTCTATGTAGATCGTTTTATTGAAACCTAGTGATTGTAGCCTTGCGGCCACTGAACTGGTAGCGGTAAAAGCTTTGATTACATGAGCATATGATACAGAAGCTGGAACAAGGACTTCAGCGCATATAACCCCTTTATGTAGTTTCGAGAGTTCTTCGTCTTCTGGATGATTCCAATATTTAGCATAAATTGCTTCGAAATCCAAGGATACCATAGCATCTTCCCAAGTCATGAATCTACATAAGTCTTTTGAAGCATTCATATCCGAAATGACAACCCCAGGTGTTGTAATCACTGATGCATCAACGCCGAGTACACACAACTCATTGAACTGTGTTCGTCTCAAGAACATCATCGGATTTCTAGGGTTGAAGTATAAGTTTACATATTTGTGCAGAGTGAGTCCCTGGGGAACTGACTTGTTTTCCCTTCTTTCTTGAACCTGTTCTAATGCAACGGTTACATGATCGTAGTCCTCTGCATCAGCATGGCACAAAATCCCATGCTGGATAATGCTGGGGATATTATCCAAATGTACTATATAGTACAATTCGTTTCTAAAGCTTGTCGTATAGCTCATAATCTCACCGCGAGCATCATCAGTAACATACCATTCTATGTCAATCACTTTTCTAGGTCACTGTCTTCATTGGCTTGTAGGGACTAAAGAGGTTTGCAGTAGCGATAATATGCGTCCTCTCCAAATTTTTTAAATCGCATTAAATCCAGTATCACGATTTCTGCACACGGATATTGCGATTTAAAAAATTTGG
>JALNXT010000376.1 GCA_023230245.1 Candidatus Cloacimonadota bacterium | reverse complement strand
CGGGATGCGGATAGTACGTGCCTGATCGGCAATGGCACGGGTGATCGCCTGGCGTATCCACCACGTGGCATAGGTGCTGAATTTATAGCCTTTGCGATAGTCATATTTTTCCACGGCGCGCATCAAGCCGGTATTGCCTTCCTGAATCAGATCTAAAAACTCCAAACCTCTGTTATTATAGCGTTTGGCGATGCTGATCACAAGGCGCACATTGGCTTCAATCATTTCGTTTTGCGCTTTTTCCTTGTTACGTTCGGCACGGTCAATCTCGCGCAGCAGGAACACCAGTTCGCTGCCTGTCATCTTGGTTTCCAGCTCTACACGGCGGATTTTACGGCGGGCATTTTTGATCTTACGCAGGGTTTCCACAAACACATTGGGGTCTATTCCTGTTTCAGATTTAACTTCCTCAAAATCCTCGTCGCTTTTCTTTGCCCGGCGTCCGTAGGTGCAGATTTCATCGATCGTATAGCGTTTTATGCGGGTTAAATTTGTGATGCTATCGTAGCTTTCTTCGATTCGTTCCACGAGGCTACGGATGCGATAGACCATGCGTTTAATCAGCTTATCGTTATAGGATAAAATCATGAAGGTATTGATAATCAAATTGCGGATATCATCAATTTCTTCCTGACGGTTCGCGGTGCCGGTTTCGTCGAAATCGCAATTATCCAGGATTAAGCCCACTTTATCCAGGTTCGCTTCGTTATCTTTTAGGATATCCTTGAACTTATCGATTATCTTCACATCCTGGTTTTTATCTATCCAGGTGCCGATATCCACTTTGAAAATCTGGTCGAGCCTTACACGTCGTTCACGGTAGCGATGCAGAAAGTTATACATTTCGCGCAGGGTACTTCCGGATTGAAACACGTTTTGGTTTATCATCTTTTGGTAGGTTTCAATCTTTTTTGCCACGCGCACTTCGCCTTCACGATCCAGAAGCGGAACGCGTCCCATTTCGCGCAGATACATGCGCACTGGGTCATCATAAAAGCGTTTGGTTTTGAACTTTTTGGGTGCTGCTGGCTTACGAACTGCCGCCCCACCCTTGGTTATCCTTTTTTCGGTTTCGTCGATAATCTCGATGCCATCTTGCGACAGATCGAAGATAATGTCATCCACCTTATCCAGGAAAAAGGGACTGCTGGGCAGAATGTCGTTAATTTGTTTGAAGGTGATATAGCCGGTTTCTTTACCGAGTTCCACCAATTTCTTCAAATACTCATTATAAGTAATCATCAATGCTCCTTGCAGAGTGCTTCAAAAAAGGACTTTGTTGACCACCTTTCGGGTCATACGTCGATAGGCAAGGTTTAGCGTTTCTTTCTGTTTGAGGAGTTCCAGATTATTTGGGTCTTTGATAATAGCGCGATCCATTTCTTCCAAATCTCTTTGGATTTTGCGGATGCGAAGCCCGACAAGGCAATCTTCAAAGCGCATTTGCTGCAAATCCTCGAACAGAAGTTCAGCCAAACCTTCCTTTATTTCTTTATTTTCAATATTATCCAGCAGCGCAGCGGGTTCCCAAGTTCCAGCGCTTAGGCTTAGCGATACCAAGTATGAGAAGATTTCAAGATAAAGCCTATTATTAAAATAACTCGCATCCAACTCACTAGCAAGAAGTTTATACGAATCGTAGTCTTTTAGTGCTAAAATTAGCGCATGGCGCTCTTCAAAACTCTCACTATCTTTTGTAGCACTTTGGCTGGGAGCGGTTTGCACGAAAGCGGGAGCACTACTGCGATGCAGCTTGCTGTTAAGCGCGTTTTCCGTGATACCAAAGGCTTCGGACACATCCTTCACCAGCAGTTCGCGTTTAATTTGGTCTTTCAAATTACGCAGCGCATCCAGAATTATCTCTATCCGTTCTGCCACGGGTTGTTCCAGACGTTTATCTTGTGCCATAAAATTAATTATACTGGGAGCTGTATCCAGCAAGCTCTGCATGGCTGCTTTCCCCTGTTTCAGGATAAGAGAATCGGGATCTTCATCCTTTGGCAACAGGGCAATCTTAATATCCATCCCGCGGGAAAGGCAGAGTAACCCACCGCGTACAGCGGCTTTGATGCCGGCAGCATCGCCATCATACAGCATGGTAGCTTGGTTGCTAAAGCGAGCTAACAGAGTAATTTGGTCTTCTGTTAAAGCCGTTCCAAGGCTGGCGACGGCATTGTTGAAGCCGCTTTCATAGAGGCGTAAAAAGTCAAAGTATCCTTCGCAGACCAGGGTGTTTCCCGCTTTACTGAGATTATATTTGGTTTTGAACAAGCCATAAAGCTCTTTACCTTTGGTGTATAGCTCGGTGCCGGGGGAATTGAAGTATTTGCCCACTCCGGGTTTATCTTCCAACAGCCTGCCACCAAAGGCGATAACTTCGCCAAAACTATTGTGAATGGGGAAGATTAGCCTATCTCGAAACATATCTGACAATCCACCGGAATAGTTGCCAAATAAGCCGGATTCCTTTAGTAGGGAGACTCCCAAGCCTTCTTTCATCAGGTGGTTCAGCAAAGCCTTTTCGCTGTTCAGTGCGTAGCCGAGCTGCAGTTCCTTTGCCGTATCAGGTGAAAAAGAGCGTTTTTGCAGGTATTCCAAAACATGCTCGCCATGGGCAAACAGGTTGCTTGCAAAGAATTCGGCTGCCGATTTGTAAACTTGTAAGAGCTGTTCCCGCTTGGTGGACACGGTGCGGGTGCGTTCATGTTCGGGGATGGCAATGCCGGCACGTTGGG
>JALNXT010000375.1 GCA_023230245.1 Candidatus Cloacimonadota bacterium | reverse complement strand
TGTCCCAGAAATAAAGTGATGTACCTATCAGTACCAGTTCGGTGCTTAGGATTAAAGTGCCTTTGGTGCTGGCTTTACTAGAGAATTGCCCCCAGCCCGGAACCGTGGCAGATTTTGCAATATTGGCATTCACCGGTTGTGCTTCCAGCTCGTAGATTTGCAGCAGGCTCTGTTTGTGATAAAGTTGTTCACGATAATCAGCACGGACTTGGTAATCTTTCCAGCCATACTTGGTGCTATCTGAAAACGCTTGAATGTCAAAACTCTGCGCACAAAGAGGCAGCGCAAAAAGCAGTAACATAAACATTAGAGCGGGCAAAGCGAAAGAAGCGTGTATGTAGCAACCATGTTTCATTTTAGCAACGCCTCCGAAAGTCTGTTCAAGGGTACAATGCTTTTATCCCTCAAGTTTATCTGCCACACGTAAAGGAAAGTTCCACTGGGCGTAAGCAAATCATAGCGAGCTTCATACTTATACTGCCCTGTGGAAAGCAGTATCTTCCAGCCGCTATCGCTAATCTCAGAGGCTTTGTGTAGCCTTAGCAGTTCTTGCTTTTTATTGCGGATGCGGATGTTCAGCAACCCTCCTCGGTATTCGTCTATTATCTTCTTAGCGAAAGCAGTGGGATTGTTTGTGGCATCAATCAGGTTTTGCATCTGAATGGCTTTTTGTCTGTATTCGGGCTTAGGGTTAAGTTCATAAGCTTGGTTAAAGGCTTTAACCGCATCGTTGTTTCTACCGGTTGCTTCAAATTTGTCACCTTCGGCGGCAATTTCCACAGCCTTACGGATATTGTCTTGGATTACTAGCAGTCGATTAATTGCATCAAGAGCAGGCTGGTAATCGGGAATAATATCGAATGTTTTACGGTAATGAACTAGTGCATTCGCATAATCTCCAGCTTCCAACAAGCTGTTCCCCTTGCTTACATAAAGCGAAGTAATAGCTTCTAGGCGGTGGTATATCTGTGCCTTTTTCTCCGGGCAGTATTGAATAGCGATACGGAAGAGGCGGTCTGCTTCCACATAGTCCTGATCATCTATAAACGTCTCTGCATGATTTTCATATACGTCCGATATTTGTAAGTTCAGCTTGTTTACTTCTACAATCGGGTATTTGGATATTTCGAACAGCAGGTTCAAGGCGTCGCTATAATACTCTTTACTGGCAAGTAGCTCGGCATATTCCATCTTGTTGGGGATGAACTTGAGGATATAGCTACGTGCTTGTATTTCATACGAGTTGTTGGGATAATCGTCGTATAGCTCCATATAATCGCGCCAGGCAGCTTCCTGGTCATTGGCGATTTCCATAAAGTAGCTAATCCTGCGATAGCGAATCTCTGGAATTAAGGGACTTTCAGGTGCTTCCCGAATAATCGCATCCAGATAAGCCTTACCAGCGGCAGAATCTCCATTCTTAAAAGCTGTTGCGCCTAAATCTATATAAATCTCTGCCAAGCGCAGGTTAGCTTCACTTGAATTGGCAAGCTTATAAAAGCGTTCCGCCAAAGCCCAGTTCTTCCTTTGTAGGGCTGCTTCTCCCAAAGCTGAATAGCTATCTGAACGCAGTAATTCGGCTCTGGTAACTATTGCGCCGTTGTTGCCACTTACTATCAAATCGTCCAATTCCACTATTGCAGCGGCATAACGCTTTCCTGCATACAGCTCTTCGGCACTCTTCAAACGATTGATTTCGCAGCCGCTAACAAAAAGCAGCGTTACAAGAACCGCAGAAACTACCAGTATCCGCCTGCCTTTATACAACATAAACACAATCTTCCCTAGCAAGCTCAAAGTAGTCTTTATCCAGCTCGTCCCTGCGGGTTTGCAGGCTGGGGGAAATACCATGCGTAAGAACAATCCTGCGTATATCCCGATACTTCAGCTTAAGTATTTGTTCTGCATCTGGATGCCCAGCATCCACAATAATGGTATCCACTCCCGTGATAAACTCTGCAATACAATCTGTAGTTTCCAAATCGCTGCTATACACCAAATCACCATTATCGCCAGTGAATTTAAGAGAGTAGGATTTCATTTGATTGTGCAGGCTATGCTCCCGTATGATGTTTGCATAACCGTATAAGTGGTCTGTGTTAGTGCTAGAAATCCAATCAAAATATAGCTCTGTCTGTTCCATATCCAACACATGCAGCTTAAACGGGAACTTTTCTGAAAAGGTGTACATAATATGCAGGATATCCATTATCACCGAAGGTCTTTCTGGGAGGAAGAGATAAAGCGGCTTAGTTCGTCCGGCGAGATACTGCCATTGTAATAGCATAAACAACCCGCTTACGTGGTCTGGATGATAGTGTGTAATAAACACAGCATCCAATTCATCAGGGCTAATCTTGTGCTCCAGCAAACGCTTTGTGCAGCCATCTCCACAATCTGCCAACACACTTGAGCCTTCCTTGCGGATTAGTATGCTGGATAGGTGGCGGTCTGTTTGTGGGACACCTGACCCAGAACCTAAGATGATTGCTTCCATACCTAAAACCTTCTATTTTCTCTGATTGGGCGGCACAACAATCGGTACCTGATCCAGCTTCCGTCCAAAGAACAAGAAAAACAAAGCGAACATAGCCGTGGTGATTACCAGGAGTTGCCTGTTACCAATCCTAAATATAATAATCGAAGTAAGCACGATAAGCACATTTATTGTGTAGATTATCGCAGCCGTTACTTTGATGGAGCCGAGTACCGTATTTATCCTGTGGGTGCTGTGGTC
>JALNXT010000017.1 GCA_023230245.1 Candidatus Cloacimonadota bacterium | reverse complement strand
TTGACGTTATTGCAGCCTTTTAAATGGTGAGACAGAGGTGTAACCGTATGATTCATGAAATGTTATCTAATTATCAGCTTATTTTAGCTTCCGCTTCTCCCAGGCGTAAGGAATTGTTTTCTTTGCTGGGGTTAAACGCCTCTATAATTCCTGCTGATATTGCCGAACCGCTTACTGAAGAAAAACCACATATTCAGGCAATGAACCACGCAAATAATAAAGCTCGATTCGTGCTAAATACTGTGTCTAAGGGGCAGATTGTAATAGCAGCAGATACTCTAGTAGCAATTGATACAAACGTATTGGGCAAGCCTAAAGATGAAGAACAAGCCAGAGAGTATCTCCGAATGTTATCAAAACGTGACCATATTGTTTACACAGGGATATGTATCGGCTTAAATAACCATATACTATGCGATTATGAACAGACTACTGTCTCATTTGCCGCAATAACTGAAAACGAAATTATCTCATATCTTAAAACGGGCGAGCCACTCGATAAAGCTGGTGCCTATGGGATTCAGGGCTATGGGTCTCAGTTTATCACCGGTGTTCACGGTTGTTACTTCAATGTAATGGGTTTCCCCATCCGCAAATTTTATGAATTACTGCAAGTCTTATTAAGGAGTCTTGAACAATGATATTACTCCACAACGCTTATCTTTGGCAAAACGGAGGCTGCTCAGCTTCCAAGAAATCTATCGTTATTCACGATGGACTAATAGAACAGATAGTTACAGAACCCAATCCTCCACTCCTATCATTAAAGAACAAGCTGGATTGTGGTGGTGCATACGTGTATCCGGGATTTACAGACACACACACACACAGCTTTGAAGGGGGCTTGTATTCCCTTGGTATAGATCTTTCTATAGTAAAAAACATCCAAGACATACTAGCTTTAATTGATCTTAAATATTCCAAAACCGCGGGAACTGATCCCATCTTTGCCTGGCAATTTGATGAGTTTTCCATCGCAGAAGCCCGCTTCCCATTGATTGCCGAGTTGGATAGCGTTTCTCCCGATAAGCCTCTAATTCTACGTAGAGTGGATGGGCATTCCTGCATCCTAAATAGTGCAGCAAGAAAGATGGTATCGGGCTTGGATAACTACAAAGAAGAAATCCTCAGAGGTTCTTATAATGATAAAGCCGTCCATTATTTTCATGGGAAGCTATCTGAAGAGACTATTTTAAATGCCTACCATAAAGCATCGTTACTAGCTATGCAAGGTGGTTTTTCGGGAGTGCATACCATGATCGGTGATGCCAACCAAAGTATTAGCCATTACCAATTACTTAGAGATAACCTGCATCAATTCCCCATTAAATTCACGCTCTATCCTCAGTCTTTTAATATCAAAGCTGCTCTCGATGTAGGTGCAACCCGTATCGGTGGATGCATTCTTGCCGATGGTTCCATCGGTTCTTCCACTGCGGCACTATTAGAGCCTTACAATAATAGCGACTCATTGGGAAACCTGTACCAAAGCGATGAATTTTGGGGTAACTTTATCACCCAAGCACACAAGCATAATCTGCAAGTGGGTGTGCATTGCATTGGTGATCGCGCCATTACGCAAATCAATAATATCTATAAGAAGCTTAAGGATACCGATTACCGTGATTTACGGCACCAGTTGATTCATTGTGAGCTTAGCAACGACAGCCTTATTAAAGATATTAAAGCTTCGGGCGCGGTACCCGTAATGCAGCCCAATTTTGATTTGTTATGGGGTGGAAAGGATGGCCTCTATACTCGTATGTTGGGAGAAAAACGAAGCCTGAACATGAACCGTTTTTCCTCAATGGTACGTAACTCAATCCGTATTACCGGTGGATCAGATTGGTATATTACTCCCATGGATATTGTCCAATCCATCAGAGCTGCGATGTATCACCATAACCCCAATGAAAGCCTTACTCACGCACAAGCTGTTGATATCTATACCAAAAACGCAGCCTGGCTAAGTGGTGAGGAAAACACATTAGGATCTATTAAAGAAGGTTATCAGGCAGATTTTACAGTTATGAGCAATGCTCTGGATGACGAAGCTCACATCCCTCACGTAGTTTCTGTTATTCGCAATGGAATTATTGTTTATGAAGCTTAACGTATTCGCGCTTAGTGGCATAAACATAGAGAATCTTGTGATAGATGAGCTAAGCATTCATCCAGAGTGTAAACTCGTAGATATATACAAGCTAATCTTACAGGCCTTTTTTGGCCCCTTACATATTTTGGGTGATCTGGAAACTGTTTCGAGCTATATAAAGGCCGAAGCTTTGGCGATGCATAATATTTATCAGCCTTTTATACAGGATATTAGCAACAGCCTTGGTTTTAGTAGAATTAGTATAAGCCTGATTCAGCCTTATATCCACCAAGATGAAAAGCTGTTTACTGAGCAGTGTAATCAAATGGCTAACCTAATGAAACTATCCTGCCTGCAAGGAAAGCCTAAATACTCAATGAAGGAGCTATGGATGGGAAGCAAAGAGCTTATCCATAGCCATTTTCCCATAGACAATAATGAGTGGGATAAATTGCTACAAATTGCTGAGCAAGCGATAATCCCCCACCATTCAGATTTATTTAGAACGACTTATGATCCTCATTACCGTGTACTAAACCCCCGTTTAAACACTTTTATTGAAGATCTTTCCAATAATACAAAAGCATTTTAAGGAGCATCCATGAAACCAGTCCGCGTCCGTTTCGCCCCCAGTCCAACCGGCTACTTACATATTGGTGGTCTGCGTACCGCTTTATATGACTATTTATTTGCCAGCGCGATGAAAGGTAAACTAATTCTACGCATAGAAGATACAGATCAGAGCCGCGAAGTTGAAGGAGCTGCCACAAGTCTAATCAATACACTCCACCAACTGGGCATAGATTTCGATGAAGGCCCAGGTATCGGTGGAGAGTTCCAACCATACACGCAATCGCAAAGATTAGAATTGTACAAATACCACGCACAGAAACTAATTGACAGTGGCAATGCTTACTACTGTTTTTGTAGCTCTGAAACTCTTACTGCCATGCGTGAAGAGCAACAAGTCCAAGGTCAATTTGTTAAATACGATAGACGCTGCCTTCAGCTTAGCAAAGATGAAATTACTGCCAGATTAGCCAAGGGAGAAAGACACGTGATCAGGCTAAAAATGCCTGACCACAGGTTGTTTAGCTTCGACGACCTAATCCGCGATAAGGTAGAGATGGAAAGCTCTCAATCTGACGACCAAGTCCTGGTAAAGAGCGATGGATTTCCCACCTATCATCTTGCTGCTGTCGTAGATGATCATTATATGCAGATATCGCACGTGATTCGTGGAGAGGAGTGGTTATCTAGTACGCCTAAGCATCTTTGGCTCTATGAATGTTTTGGTTGGGAAGCTCCGATTTGGGTGCATCTTCCTCTTATACTTGCAACTGATCGTAGTAAGTTAAGTAAACGCATGAATGATGTATCTGTAGAAAGCTATCTTACTAAGGGTTATCTTAAAGAAGCTCTACTGAATTTTGTGGTGCTTTTAGGCTGGCATACATCCGATGACAGGGAGATATTTACTCTGGATGAAATGTGCTCTGTCTTTAGTCTCGATAGGGTAAATAAAGCCGGTGCTATCTTCGATCTTACCAAGCTTGATTGGATGAATGGGCACTACATGCGCAGTTTGCCGCTGGAGACAATTGCTGAACGGTGTGAGCCATATTTCCTCAGTAGCGGACTCGATATTTCCAATAGAGATAAGTTTATGAAATGCGTTGATGTTGCCAGGGAAAGATGCACGCTGCTTCCAGAAATTGTGGACTACAGTAAGATGTTCTATGCGAAAGCCGAGCTAAGCACTGAAGATAAAGAGATTATGCTAAATGCGGATTCGCAGAAGGTGCTAAAGTGGTTTGCCGAAGAATTACCCAAAGCGATGCCATTAAATGCAGATAAAGTACAGGAACTAACCAAGCTTTGCACCACCAACCTCGGTATTAAGGGTAAAGCCCTATATACTCCCCTGCGCCTGGCATTAATTAATCAGGCTCATGGTCCTGATCTACCCAATACTTTTGCCATCCTTGGCGATCAGGAAGCAATAGACAGAATTAGCCGCTATGTCGTAAGATAAATCTCTACACTCCTTGTTTCAAATACCCTATCATTGCCCACTCATTGCCCTTGTCATGGACAATAGGTGGGCAATGATAGGGCAATGCTTGCAAATGAAGCATGGGTGTGAATGGGGTGGCAAACTCTGATTTGCCACAGCATCCAGAGGATGCTTTCAAGACAGCTACGCTGACTCTGCCAATTCGTAGATTGGCAGCCCAATGGAGATTGGCAACCCAATAAGGCAAATTGCATCGGATTAGCTTTGACGCAATACTAATTTATATGCCAGCGGTGGACGCTAAAGTGACAAGTGCCATGATGGCTTCAAAGATGATACCATAATCATCATCGCTGTATTCCACTGTCCTACCATCAAGCCTTTTCGTGTAAGGCATCAGGCAGGCAACATCAGCCATGGCTGTGGAGTGAAACTCTATCTTTAGACAAATTGGTTTTGCGAATTGATATAGGGCTATCTTCTGCTTTGCAAGGCAGTTCTTAATTGCTGTGTCCAACAGAGGCCGCACTAATGCAGAAGAATAATTCTTGGCAGCAAATTTGGCAACTGCTTCTTTGGTGCAGACAAATTCCACCCAAGGCATAGCGTTTTTTATTTCGGCTTCCAAGGCTTTGTCCCCAGTTATTAATGCCACCGGCACGCCATGATAACCGGCGTAGGCAGCATTTATCATCGCTTCGTTCATACGGACACCGTTAATCCAAATCTTCTGAATACGGCTGTTGGAATAAGTGTGATCCATGTTGGCTTTCAAAGTGCCTGTGCCCGCATGGTAGCCTAAAAAGAAAACCATGGAGTATGAATTATCAAAAGCAGGCATCATATAGGCAGGTCTGGGACCCCCACTGATCAGCGAAATACGCGGATCAAGCTCGGTAATATCATAGCTTAGGTTATCTCCGCCCGAATGGGAATCGGCAATCACGATTTCTTTTATAGCTTTGCTATCTTTGCTGTTTAATATCGAGATTAACGCGTCGCTAACATGGTCTTGCATAACCTTGCGCACGGATGCACGATCAGTCTTTTCCTGATCCCAATTATAGGTTCCAGGCATTCCTTCCATATCGATGGAAATATATATCTTCATACAAGCTCCTTGGCGATTTGTGCGCCGATAATTACGTTGTTCTTTAATAATGCTAAATTGGTGGCGACAGATAGCCCCTGGGTGGATTCTGCTAAAAATGAAAGCAGGTATGGAGTAAGATTCTTACCCCCCACTCCCATATCTTCTGCTGCTTGTATGGCTTTTTCTATATGAATAGAAATCTGCTCTTGGGGGATTTCTTGCGCTATAGGTACGGGATTTGCCAAAATTATACCGCTAGATTTAGCATCCAAAGCCATCATAGTTTTATAGATATCTGCCAACTGCTTGGCACTATCTACTTTATCTATTTTAAGACCTGACTTGCGCGAATAGAAAGCAGGGAAATCATGGGTTTGCCAGCCGAAAACGGGCACTCCGCTAGTCTCCAGATATTCAAGCGTTGCAGGGATGTCTAATATTGCCTTACAACCCGCTGATACTACAATAACCGGTATTTCTGCTAGAGCTTTCAAGTCACTGGAGATATCCAGAGTTCTTTCCCAACCTCTATGCACGCCACCAATTCCGCCAGTAGAGAATACTTTTATCCCTGAATAATAAGCAAGGAGCATGGTAGCAGAAACAGTTGTGCCTCCGCTCAAACCTTTTACCATTGCTATAGGAAGCTCTCGCCTGCCAAATTTATGAAGTTGCTCACGATTTTGCATTTTATCTTTGAGATTGGCAATATCAGCTTCATCCATTCCAATATGAGCAATTCCATCCAGCACAATAATTGTAGCAGGCTCTACCCCACTATCTGTGCAGAGCTGCTCTAATATTTTAAGAACCTCAAAATTATCTGGATAAGGTAAGCCGTGAGTAAGCACGGTAGATTCCATTGCCAAAACGGCTCGGTGCTCCGCCATGGCTCTTTGCACTCCACTTGAAAGTTTGATGGGCAGTGTAAGAGTTGTCATAATTTAATACCTATCTTTATTCAGCCAGTCCCGTGAATAAAAATGGATATTAGCTATCTATGTGCAATAATTGGGTCTCTTGTTTCCTCTGTGATTGTTTGAACTTCCACCGGAATTACTCCCGCTTGCAACATACCGATCTCTTTGGCTGCTGCATAGGATAAGTCTAAATCTCTTCCTCTTGTGAAAGGACCGCGATCATTAACACGTACGGTTACGGATTGGCCGGTTTTGGGGTTTGTTACTTTAAGAATTGTTTGAAAGGGGAGGGTTTTGTGTGCGCAGGTTAAAGCATAGTGATCGTAGCGTTCGCCACTTGCTGTTTTACGTCCATGGAAACATTTGGAATAATAAGTAGCTACCATGGCTTCGCCCGGTGGTAATCCCGGCGGTTCCTGTGTGTGAAGCGAATCGATTACCATTTCACTCTGCGAAATGGGCTCGAAATCGCTGTTTGGGCTTGAAACTGATTCTGCAATTATAGGTGCTACCATAAGCATCTGAAATCCCAGAAACAAAGCAAGCAGTTTTTTTCTTTGTTTCTTCATACTGATCCTTGTTTATTTTGTAAGTTTCCTAAAAACCGGAAGCCCCAAGATCTGTCAAGCATTTTTTATTAGTTGTGCTAGCTAACGATATGTTATATATACATATAGCTATCGACATAGTGATGCCTGTTTTAGCTTGATGTGAGCTCAGAGTTACCGTTTAAGGAGTCAAAATACTTCCCGATGTCCCATACATGTATTGTGGGATATTAAGTTGGTGCTCTGAACCAAACGATATTCACCATTGCTGAAGATCCACAAAGGGCGTTTTTAGACTATTATTTTCATGCTGCATTTAATATGTTACGACCATGCTCGTCAGTAAGCCTTGTGTTAGGTTTCCAAGGTTCGCTCTCAGGCTTTATTACAGCCCATAATAATATGAAAACACCGCGAAAGTAAGAAATAGTTTGACAGATTTACAGGAATAATTGCCTTATCACACTAGTTAAAAAATCAACGAAAAAAGGAGTACAACCATGCCAAGAATGACGGTTGACCCAACCTATTGTAAAGGCTGCGGCCTTTGTATTGTTGCTTGTCCTGTGAAGATAATCCGCTTCTCGGAAAACATCAATTCCAAAGGCTATAACTACGCAGAATGCTTTGATCAGGAAAAGTGTATTGCCTGTAAAATGTGTTATACAACCTGCCCAGACGTTGCTATTACGGTTGAGAAGTGAGGGAATAATGGCAAAGATATTAATGAAAGGTAATGAAGCAGTAGCTGAAGCAAGCATCCGTTCTGGATGTAGATTATATTTCGCTTACCCCATTACTCCCCAAAGCGAATTGATAGAGTACATGGCAAAAATGATGCCCAAAGTGGGGGGAGTATTCCTGCAAGCAGAAAGCGAAGTAGCTGCTATCAATATGGTTTATGGAGCAGCCGGTTGTGGAAAAAGAACTATGACTTCTTCCTCATCCCCCGGTGTCTCGCTTAAAATGGAAGGTATCTCTTATATCGCAGGTGCAGAATTGCCTTGTGTGATAATAAACGTTCAGCGTGGTGGGCCTGGATTGGGCGATATCCAACCTGCTCAGGGAGATTATTTCCAAGCTACCAAGGGCGGAGGTCATGGAGATTACCGGCTGATAGTTTTAGCTCCCAGTTCCGTACAGGAATTTGCCGATATGGCAAGCGAAGCCTTCGACCTTGCCGATAAATACCGCACCCCCGTAATGATCCTCGCTGATGGCATGCTGGGTCAGATGATGGAACCAGTGGAATTCAAGCCTGCCAAAACTCAGGAAGAAATCGACGAACTTGGCAAGCAACATAACTCTTGGTGCATTTGCCCCAATGAAGATGGCGATAAAAAGCATCACCACGAGATTAACTCTCTGGAGATTGACCCCAATGTACTGGAAAAGCATGTGAACGATTTGTATGCGAAGTACGCTGTTATAGAAGCCAATGAACTTCGTTATGAGTCTTATAATGTGAACGACGATAACGAGATTCTCTGCGTAGCTTGGGGCACCGCCAGCCGTGTGGTAAAATCTGCCATCAACGAACTGAAAGCAGAAGGCAAGAATATCGGGCTGATCCGTCCCATCAATGTTTGGCCTTATCCCTACGCAGCAGTTAAAGCCGCTATCGGGAAGAAAGTTAAAAAAGTGTATGTATTCGAGCTAAATACAGGACAGATGCTTGATGATGTTAAGATTGCCGTGGAAGGTAAAGTACCAGTAGATTTCTGGGGCAAAGTGGGCGGTATTGTTTTCACCCCCGCCGAGATTAAAGCCAAGCTGGAAGCTTGTTTTACTAAGGAGAAATAGAGATGGAAATTATTGCAACTCGTCCCGAATCGCTTACCAAAACTCCGTTTACCTATTGTCCAGGCTGCCTTCATGGTGTAGCTCACCGTTTAGTAGCTGAAGCTATTGAAGAATTTGGATTAACCAATCAAATGACCGGGGTTGCCCCTGTTGGCTGCTCTGTTTTTGCCTATAAATTCTTTAATTTTGATATGGCACAGGCTGCGCATGGTCGCGCTCCTGCTGTAGCAACAGGCATGAAACGTGCCCGCCCCGATATGCATGTTTTTACATATCAGGGTGATGGTGATCTGGCTGCCATCGGTACTGCTGAAATAGTTCATGCTGCAAACCGAGGCGAACATATCAGCGTGTTCTTCGTTAATAACGCTATCTATGGCATGACTGGCGGACAAATGGCTCCCACAACCTTGCCCAATATGAAAACCACCACCAGCCCTTATGGCAGAAACACCGATGATATCGGTTTCCCCATCAGAGTTAGCGAACTACTTGCCACCTTGATTGCGCCATATTATATTGAACGTGTTTCGCTACTTAGTCCCGCGGACATCATCAAAGCCAAGAAAGCGGTTAAAAAAGCTATCCAGTACAATAAAGAAGGCCGTGGGTTCACCTTTGTAGAGCTTATTAGTACCTGCCCCACTAACTGGGGTTTGGATCCGCTAAAGTCCCGTGATTGGGCTAAAGAGAACATGCTTCCTTTCTTCAAAGTAGGTTGCCTGCGCGATAAAGGTGAAGGGGTGGAATAATGAAGACTGAATTAATTTGTGCTGGATTCGGTGGACAAGGCGTCCTCACCATTGGTAAGTTCATCGCTAAAGCAGGAATGAAAGAAGGTAAGAACGTATCATGGCTACCTTCATACGGACCTGAAATGCGCGGTGGAACTGCCAATGTCTCCACAGTTGTATCAGACGAACCCATTGCTTCCCCTATCGTTAGTTATCCAGATATTCTGGTTGCTCTAAACCAACCCTCTATTGACAAATTCGGTGAAAGCGTCCGTGCTGGTGGAGTGTTAATCATCAATACCAACATGTGCCCCAAGGGTTGCAAACGTACGGATGTGCAGATTATTGCAGCTCCACTCAGCGATATTGCCACAGAAATCGGCAGTAACCTGGTATTGAACATGATAACAATCGGAATCATTATCGGTAAAACCGGATTAATCAAATATGAGACCATGGAAGAGGATCTAAATTCCTTTATGAAAGCCAAGAACCCTGATTTACTGGCAATGAATCTCAAAGCTATCAAACGCGGAATTGAAATCGGAAAACAGTAAGTATAATTGAGGGCTGCGAATGCTAATATGCTTTGCAGCTCTCTTTTTTCTTTCAGCCTGCCACAATCGTTTTTAACATTTTAATAAGGAGATACAAATTATGTCAGATACATTAGTAACTATCGCCAATTACACCAATCCTTTTGAAGCTGAGATTGCCAAAAGCCTGCTTGAGGATTGGGGTTTCGAAGTAGTATTACTCAATGAACGCATGATTTCCATGGTGTCATCGTTAGCTGGAGATCTTTACATGATAGAGCTTCAAGTATCTCCTGAAAACGAAGTGGAAGCCAAGCGCATCCTTACTGATCTGGAAGATACGGATTACATGAGCCGTATTTTAAAGAGTGAATCTGCTCTCCTTGAAGGTCATTTCCAGCTTACTTCGGGTAAGCACAGCGGACAGTATATTGAGAAGATAAAGCTATTGCAAAACCCTGAAGCAACCCACAATATCTGTAAGCGCATGGCAGAAAGACTTGTTGATTATGATTTTGATTGTGTTGTTGGTCCTGCTTATGGCGGTATTATTCTTGCCTTCCAAACAGCGTATATCATGGGCAAATCTTTTATCTTCACTCAGCGTAAAGATGGGGAGATGACTATCCGTAGTGGCTTCGATTTAGCTAAGGTTAAAAAAGTAGCCATTATTGAAGATATCCTCTCAACTGGTGGAAGTGTAAACGAAGTACTTGCCTGCCTTAAAGCGCAAGGACTGGAAGTAGTAGTTATCGGCGTTATCGTGGATAGAAGCGGTGGTAAACTAACTTTTCCTGCACCGCTGGAAAGCTTGCTGTGCTTAGACATTCCTGCCTGGGAAGCTCATGAATGTGAGCTGTGTCAAAACGGAATCCCGCTCTATCGCCCTGGAAGTAGTGACAAGCAAACAACTACATAATGCTTACCATCAAGATTATATCAACTCTTGCTTCTGATACAGAGCAGATACTAAGTGCTTTCAAGTTCTTTCCTTTTACAGACAATGTGGTTTTCGAGCTACATTGCCTTGATTTTGAGAAAGAGCTGACATCCCAAGCTAAATATCTCCAGCTTATAAACCATCCATCTACTCAAGAGCTTTTTGAACAAGAGTTTACGCAAGGAGATACCGTCTTCTTTAACAGACTTTCTACTTTCCTTAGCTTTTCCAAAACAAAGCAGCAGCTCTCCCCTACTCTCTTTGTGCACCCTGATATTGCTATTCTGGAGATTCCAGATCCTCTGCATATTCCGGCAGAGCTTATTGGCAAGCACAATCAGTACTGCATGTTACAGGGTGATTTGTTGCTGACTACCATACCCAAGGATATGGATGTCCGCTTGTATGAAGACATAAACCTATTTCACAAACAAAAGCAAGCAGACGATGTGCTTGTTACTTCCAATCACAATCTGGTGTTAACCCTGGTTAGCATCGACAAAGCTAATTGGCTGATATCACATCCAGAGCTAAATGCCCACAACCTTGCCTTAGAGCTTTGGGACGATGCTTTCAGCCACATATTCTATCTGCTAAGCCATGCGCAAAAGCAGATAACAGATGATAGTTACGACAGCTCCAAGCCTTTAGATCTCGCCGATATAAGAAGATCTCATAACGAGGATAAGCATGCTTATTCCTTCTTTGCCAATCATTACGATGAATATATGGCACACGTGGATTATGATCTTTGGGTAAAGCGCATCATCGGCTGGCATAAACAATACACGGTTGCTCCGCTGCAAAGTATTTTAGAAGTAGCTTGCGGTACAGCTAATGTGTCTAACCGTTTAGTATTACAAGGTTACCATGTAGATGCCTCCGATTTGTCTGCCGAAATGCTGCATGTTGCCGACCAGAAACCCTTAAAGCCAAACCTATATCAAGCCTCTTTAACAGACCCCATTCCAGGGAATAATTATGATCTTATCCTTTGCATGTTCGATAGCGTAAATTACCTTACTCGTGGCACGCATTTTATCAAGATGTTAGAGCAGGCTTATAATGCTCTGGCTGTTAATGGACTATTCATTTTCGACATCTCCACTCGCTTTAATAGCGAAGAAAACTTTGCCGATATCTGCAACCTAAGCCATCATAAAGAAGGTTATCTGGTACATCAGGCATGGTACGACCCGATTAAGAAGAGCCAAAACTCTAGCCTTACCAGTTTTAAGAAAGACTTTATCGCATACAGTCAGCAGTACGAACTCCATCAGCAGAGAGTTTATTTATGTTCCGATCTCATTTCGCTGATATTAAAGTCTAATTTCAAGCTTAAAGCCATCCATAGCTCCGAGAGCAAGCTAAACTTCTATCCCCGCCACATCTATGGTCTTGATGATAAGTACTCCAGACTCTTTTTCATCCTCAAGAAGGAAGCTATTTGAGTTCTCCCATTTTTCCCAGCCCTCTGTATATAAGAGATTGGGATTATTACCAGTTGCACGGTGCTTTCGCAGGTATAGACGAGGCAGGAAGAGGTGCCTTAGCAGGACCTGTAGTGATAGCCGCTGTCGTGTTAGATTACCGCAAACCTATAGAGGGCATAAACGATTCCAAACTGCTAAAACCCAAGCAACGCGAAGAGCTTTATGACCTAATTGTATCAAACGCAGTTGCTTACCATATCACCAAAATTAGCCACGCCTATATCGATCGGTTCAATATCCTCCAGGCAACCCTAATGGGCTTCTCCACCTCATTCAGGAAACTGGACATGAAAGTAGAAACCTGCCTTATCGATGGAAACATCGTCCCGCCTTTCCTGAAAGGCATTGGCACTGCTGTTATTAAGGGTGATCAGCTCCATGCTGCCATCGCCGCTGCTTCTATTCTGGCAAAAGTA
>JALNXT010000374.1 GCA_023230245.1 Candidatus Cloacimonadota bacterium | reverse complement strand
ATTGGCTTAGGGTTGCTAACCGATGCAGGGGATTATGTGTTTTCTGAACGCTTTACAGAGGATTATCAAGGTATTGTAGCGAAAAGTGAGAAAGCTAAACATAGTGCAGAAAGCAGGTGGGACAAAGAAAGGGAACGCAAAGCGGATGCAGATGCGGATGCATTGCGAACGCATGAGAAACCCAAGCCAAAGCGTCCACTTGTTGCAAAATCTGCAATAACTGATATTCCTGAAACAGAGGAGATAAAGAAGCTCCGAGAATCGGTTAATGAGCTTGTAAACTTGGGAAAGGATGCTACTGTCAAGAAGCCTAATAACGTATGTTGCACGCTGTCTAATGCGCAATTTCAAAAGCTAATAGATAAGCATGGCATAAATGATAAAACGCTTCGCAAATACTATTTATGGAAGTTTGGCACGGATAAGTCGGTTAAAGATGACTACTTGTCAATACTGAATAACATGGAAAAGGATTGGCTGCGAAATGAAGCTACAGATAAACAGCAAACAGATAATGTCAAAAGGCACTTTTAGGAGGTGATTATGAAAAAATACACAGTAACCATAACAGAGACAAGAACAATCACTAAAGAAATCAAGTTGATGGTTTCTGATATTTCCGAAATTGATATTACCATGCTTTCTAATGTTGAAGTATTCGATGTTGTGTCAGATACGTTATGTGATATTAAGATATTGGATATTACTAAGATACCTTATCAGCTAAAGACTAAAGACATTATGAAACAGCTTGGTGTGTCACGTCAAAGAGTTTCTCAAATGAGGATAAAAGAAGGGTTGCCATACTCTATTCAAGGTAAAATAGCTGTTTACAACATTGAGGAAGTAAATAAATGGCTATTAAATAAAGAATCAATGTCTTTTCGATTGGGTAACCTATCTGGATATATTACCAGAAAAATTGCTGCTGAGAAATTGTGTATTAGTCCATCACAGTTTAATAAGATGGTTAAAGACGGCACTTTGCCTTTTCACATAAATAGAGAAAAGAGACGTTATTGTGTTAGTGCTTTTGAGATACAGAATTACATTGACGAACTTAATAAATGCACTTTAGGCAAAACTGTTAATGACGGGATTAAAAGAACTCCAAGAAAGCCAGTTCCCCAACCAAGAAGGCGTTATGATTGACTATCCGTCAAACTGGATTAAGAATGGAAAGCTAAATGAGTTAGTTGAAAGCACCTTGCAGGACAACAAGCCATTTGCTTGGCTATTCGTTGGCAATGCGGGATGTGGCAAGACAGCAATGGCAGAGCTTATGTATAAAGACTTGTGCAAACAACATAAGCCTAACTGGTTTATGACTGCTAATGCGCTTTACTCTAAATACATTAACCTTGTGTCAAGCAAGGATGCAGACAAGGCAAGAGACTTGACTAATCTGAATCAATACTTTAACTCGGAGCTGTTTGTATTGGATGATCTCGGACGGGAAATAGGATCAGAAGCAAGCACTACCTTCTTTGCCAACCTATTTAGTGAGCAATATGAAGCATTCACAGAAGGCAAGCAGCATAGGTGCATTATCACCACCAACCTGCATAGTGATCAGATAGCAAAGCGGTATGGTGATCATGTTATGGATAGGATATTCGAGGTGTTTACGATTATCAAGTTTAACAATCCTTCATATCGGGAAAAGCTAAAAAAGGTTGTGGAGTTATGAGAGTTTTAGTAGCTTGTGAGTTTAGCGGGGTTGTCAGGGAAGCGTTTGCAAGGCTTGGTCATGATGCCTGGTCCTGTGATTTATTGGATACGGAAATACCTGGACAGCATTATAAGCGTGATGTTAAAGATGTGCTTAATTTGGGGTGGGATTTGATGATTGCACACCCACCATGCACTCACCTTGCTGTATCTGGTGCCAGGTGGTTTAAGGAAGGGATTAAACCTTTATCATTACAAAATGATGCTGCTAATTTCTTTATGATGCTGATAAATGCCAATATCCCTATGATAGCTGTTGAAAATCCTATTTGCATCATGTCAACACGTTATCGGAAACCAGACCAAATAATCAATCCTTATCAGTTTGGACATCCTGAGCAAAAAAAGACATGTTTATGGCTTAAGGGGTTACCATTATTAACTGCTACAAATAATGTATATGATGAAATGATGTTGCTGCCATTAAAAGAGCGCACCCGCATCCATTGGCTTGGCTCTAATCATTGGAAAGAACGTAGTAGGACATTCCAAGGAATAGCAGATGCTATGGCTGATCAGTGGGGAACTCTATGAAGCAAGATAACGTGGAAGGCAAGTTTGCCAAGAATAAAGAATGCCATTGGTGTGGAGGACATAGCCTCATCACAATCCCCAATTATGACGAGATAGGGAAACTAAATCTATGGCAAGCTATACTTGACGAGGGCTGGGTATTTAAGCCCACTATGTCAACCTATTGCCATTTGTGCTATGCTTCTGAGACACCGCTAACACATAACGGCAAACATTTCGCCACACTGTTGCAAAGTCTAAATTATGCCAAGTTTGCGGGTGCTGAGTATTACGATCTGATGCTTTCCTGCTTGCTATGGACCTTAACTGCACGGCACACTGTAGAGTATGCCAATAAACTACTATCTGATTTATTGAGGAGTATGCAATGAGCTATGAAGAAGCCAATCACTTGAACAGCTATCAGATCGCTTGGAAAGCACGCAGGAAACTGCTAAACGAAGCTAACCACATAATGTTCCTTGCCGGCGGGACTGAGGAA
>JALNXT010000373.1 GCA_023230245.1 Candidatus Cloacimonadota bacterium | reverse complement strand
TGTCCGCTTTGGCGTGGTCCCACCGTATTAAAACAACGCACTATCACCACCGGTAGTTTCTTTTCCCTGTAGAACGCAAGTGCCATAAATTCGTCTATCGCTTTGCTACAGCTATAGCCCCAACGGCTGATGTGGGTGGAACCCAAAAGGCGATCATCCGTCTCACCAAAAGGCACGTTTTCGCTTTTGCCATAGATTTCGGAAGTGGAAGTTATCAGCACTTTGGCTTTGTATTTATTGCATAATTCCAACACGTTATCGGTGCCTACGATATTTGTTTTAAGGGATAAGAGGGGATTTTCGATAATGTATTTAACGCCCACCGCCGCTGCCAGGTGATACACTTGGTCGCAACTGCTAATCAGCTTATCCATCAATTCACGATTTAATATGCTTCCCGTCGTAAAGTGAAATTTGGGCTTGTCTTTGAAGGTTTCCATGTTTTCCAGTCTGCCGGTGGAGAGATTGTCTATAACATGAACCTCATGTCCTTCTCCTAGCAGCTTTTCTGCCAAATGTGAACCGATGAAACCGGCTCCGCCTGTAATAAGAATCTTCATTCATTCTCCAACTGTCTATCTTTCAAGGCTTAAGAAATATCTCTTTGTCAAGCAGCATGATTTCTCGGCTGTTATTTTGTCAAGAAAGAAAGTAAGCCAACTGCTTAACTTAAGCTCTGAAAAAGAAATAATTACGGTTCTTGGCAGATCCGATTATTCTTTCATGTATCCATATAAATGAAACACCATAAGGAGTATACCATGAAACCAAAACTTTGGTTAACTGTCTTAGCAGCATTAATCTCTATGTTTTTCTTTTCCTGCAAGGATAAAACAACCACACCCGCGGATGTTTTCCCATTTGCAATAAACCCCCACACAGTTGTTCTGCCAGTGCTAGTAGCAGATCAATGTACAAGCGTTCCGGGTCAAAACGAGATCATTATTTTGCCTGATGTCGCATTAACTCAAGAGCTGGTAGTAGGCAGTATTATTGTGGCAGAGCCCACAATTGCTTTCCCCAATGGATTCTTACGCAAAATCACTCAGCTTACTCCCGGTGAAGGCAATATTGTTGCAGTTACCGAGACCACAAGCTTAACTGACGCTATCGATAGTGGTGCGCTGGATATCACCAAGACGCTTACTCCGGCTGATCTCCAATCCAAAAAAAGCGCAATGCCCGGCGTGAAACTTAGCAGTGAAGGCACAGATTTATTTCACTTTGATATCAATAGCGTATTGTGGGATGAGGATGGCAATGTTAATACGACAAATGACCAGGCAACTCTATCTGGAACAGCGGATATCGGCTTAACCCTGGAAGGTAAAATTCGCATTAGAGACGGCGAACTTCATACCATGAGTTTCGTGGCGAAGGAGAATATTGAGCTGAATGCGACTGTATCTAACGACGGTAGTTTCTTCGGTCTGAATCAGGATGTCGTTATCTTTTCACAACCCTTTCAGCCTACTGTATTAAATATTGGGACTATCCCGGTGGTGATTACTCCTGTTTTGGAAGTAAAGCTAAATCTTGCCGGTAACGCCACAGCCAGTGTAAGTGTAACTTACAATTATACTAACACAGTTACCGCTGGCGTGGAATACGTTAACAGTGCGTGGAATCCAGTGCATACTATTACCGAACAAGCAAGCTCTGACAATGCTGATCCTACCGCTTACAATATTAGTTATAAAGCATCTTTAGTGCCTAATATGAGCGTATTGTTCTATGGTTTACTGGGGCCATCAGCTTCACTTAGCACCTTTGGCGAGATAATTGTTAATCCTGCTGCCGCCGATTGGTGGGGATTGTGGGCTGGGGTTACGAGTCAGGTGGCAGTTAACCCAACTATTTTCTCTACCGAATTGGCACAACCCGAACCCTGGCAGGTGTTAAATACCAGATTCCTGGTGCAAAAAAATACAACCCCCATTCAAGGTACTTTAACAGGCAGGGTTAATGATGCCGTTAGCAATCTTGGCATTGCGGGAGTAACAGTTAATGTGTATTCTAACGGGGCGAAAGACCTGGTGGGAACTGCACTAACTGACGCCAGCGGGGAATATAATTTCGTCGTGAATGCAGGCACGGGATATCGGGTCAATTTCATTAAAACTGGATACCACGAAGTGACTTACAACAACGTTAATGTCCCTGGAAATCAGGAGACGAACCTGCAAACTATTCTGCAGATAGACGAAAGTTACGTAGGGGTTGGTACTGTTAGCGGGGTTATCCGCAATGCTCTAACTGCTGTCGTCGAATCAGATGTATCGCTGAATTTCAGGCTCAATTGGAACAACCTAAGCGGAGCCGTTTCAGGTTCCGCAACTACCGACATCGATGGTGCTTACACGATAAGCAGCCTTGTCACCGGGAACTATTGTGTGGAAGCTTTCAAGACAGATTTCGTAACCACATATTTCAATATCGTGGTGCTGGGCGGGATTACAACCCCTGGACAAAACGGTGTAATCACTCCAAATCTTGCCTCAGATGAAATCCGAATCGTGCTTACCTGGGGATCCTCTCCCTCGGATCTCGATTCGCATATCACCGGGCCTCGACCTGATGATGGCAGATTCCATGTCTATTATAGCAATCGCAATTTTGATTATGATGGATTGACCTATTGCAACCTTGATGTGGACGACACCAGCTCATATGGGCCAGAAACGGTTACCATCTACAACCAAACAGACGGCTTGTATCGCTACAGTATTCATGATTACTCAAATCGTTATA
>JALNXT010000016.1 GCA_023230245.1 Candidatus Cloacimonadota bacterium | reverse complement strand
GGGCTCCGCGCCGGAGTCGCCCCTCCGCCCCCCGGTTCACAACAGTATATTTTTGTAGTCTAACATCGTAATTACTGCTAAGAATACGAGCCTCAAAAAATTTACAGAAAAATTGAGGTACTACCGAACATTGGGAGAAAGAAGTTTAAAAGAAATTTGGACTGGAGATAAAATGAATAGATGTCGAGAAAAAATGTTGTGTTGTCAGTGTGAAGGGTGTTGGTACTTATGTAATGAAGTCACAATGCTTTTAAACGGTCAGTTGGATTAAATGTGTCTGAAAAAATGGACTTTTCAATTATTATTCCAACATGGAATCGATCAGAATTAGTTGATAGGCTTCTCGAAAGTCTGTATGATGAGCGAAAAACATATAGTTTTGGAGCAACTGAAGTTCTAATCATTGATAGTAGTGAGGGTAGAGAAAAAGAAACGATACTATCTGCATGTAAAAAATATGATGCAACATACATCCATGGTACAGACAGTGTTCGTCAAAAGAGGAATTTGGGCATAAAAAGTGCAAAATATCCCTATATCATTTTTATTGACTCTGATGTGAGAGTAAAAGAGGGATTATTGGATAATTACGCATCCTCATATCAAAATATGCCTCTCCAATTTAAGATTGGGGGGATTCTTGGCTTGACTGTTTTTGAAGGGCCAATGACTTTCTGGTGGAAAATTCTATCTATCACCCCATTTGTTGATGCGTTTTCCTTTGCAAAAAAATATCCATTTCATTCCTGGACCATCGGAAATAATGTATCATTTAAGAAAAATGTGCTGGAGGAAATTGGTATGTTTGAAGAAAATTTACCATATAAACTTGGCGGGGATGATTTAGAACTATCATACCGAGTTACAAAAGCAGGTTATATGATTGGTTCTGCTCCGGATGCAGTAACATATCACTCACGAAATACTTGGAATAATTTTTCAGCAATAATTGATCGAGCTAAACGGTGGGGATCCATGGAAGTAATGATTTGTACAATACATCCTGAATTATATAAGTTGATAATACCAAAGAATTATGTTATATTTTGTCTAGCTCTAATAATTGGGGGAATTACATGTTTTATAACGAAATCATGGATTTTTTTAATTGGATTAATAGTTTGGTGCTTGAGCATTAATATTGTAAATTATGTGATTGATGGTATATCGAATAAATTCAAAAACCCAATTTATTACCTGCTTTCAAAATGTATCGCAGGATTATATGAATTTTTCAGAGTAAAAACTTCAATCCAGAAAAAGCATCTTGATGTCTTTTTAAAAGGTATGTTGTTTAATTCATTTCAAATTCAAGCTCAATTAAAAAATGATGCAAAAAGGATGGGATTGCTCCTATTATCTTTTGTTTTGATATATACGTGTAGTTTTATTCTCGTATTGTTTACAAAGGGTGTCGTTATATGAAAAAACTAAATGGAATAAGTATTGTTATTGCAACCAAAGGAAGGTTATTACACTTGGAGAAGTTATTACAAAGTGTATTAATTGCAAGAAATAATTTTACAGGTTCCTCTGAAGTACTGATAATTGATGATAGTTCTGAAGATGAAACAAAAATTATTGATTCTTTATGTGAAAAATACAGTGCACAAAAGTATTTTTTTACGCCTTCTGTATCAGGCAAACGAAATTATGGGTCTTCAAAAGCCCAGTATGACATAATATTATATCTGGATTCAGATTGTGTTGCTTCGCCAAATCTGCTAACAGAACATTATAAAATGTATTCTGATGATTCAATTGGGGGTGTTGCCGGCTTATTAATATTTACTGGGGAAGAAAATCGATATTGGCATGTTGTTGACCAATCACCATTTGTTGTATGTTTTAAATTACCTGGGTGGCTATATGAAGTCCCTTGGACACCAACTGCTAATTTCTCTATAAGAAAAAATCTCTTTACCGAAATTGGCGAATTTGATACAGATTTTCCAAATAAACCGGGTGGAGAAGATGTAGACTTAGGGCTGCGCCTCACTAAAAAAGGATATAAAATTAGATGTTCAAAAACAGGAATTGTTTATCATGCTAAAGATACATGGTCTCACCGAACTCAAATGAGAAAACGGGTGTGGCATTATGGAAAAGCAAACTACTATCTCATAAAGAAACATTATGACTATTCTATTTCTTGTCTTCCCAAGAAAAGTATAGTGCATATCATTATTTTTATAATGATTCTGATCATGGCAATCATTTCACAAAATCCTATGTTACTTGGTTTATTCCCGATTTATCTTATCGCAGATATTATTGCCACTGCTATTATTTTCTCAAGAGTAAATAAAAAGCGTAAAATCACATTCTATGAAAGTATTGGAATTTATAATTTAAAAATGATTAATGAGTTGGGTTTCATATCTGAATCCATCAAGCATAATAAATTAAACTATATAAATAGGGATATGGTATATTTCGATGGTCAAATGACGGATATATTGTCCGACAGTGCAGTAAACGTCTGGTCGTTGATAATTGCTCTAACAATTATTACTACTTTAGTATCCATTCTAATTTCCATCTCATAGCGTAAATACTGTTTAGAATATATTAATAAAGACAGAAAAAAACTATTTGAGAATTTCTAACAACCCATTTTTCCGACAGAAAGTACTTTCTTTTCGTACGTTGAGTAGTATGGAGACTTTCAGCAGCTTTGGTCTCAACCATGCTTATCAAGAACATTATGAAAAACTTGGCGATTGCCTCTCCGACGTTGGTAATACACTTGATTGGGATGTCCTTCATCCTTTTCTTGATGAATCCATGTATCCAAATTAAGCCGGCATGGATGACCATCCCAATGTAAATGTAATACCCATTTTCAAGATCCAGCTATTGGAAGTCTAGAATAACCTCCCAGATCTGAACGTTGAAAGTGAAAATCTATGACCGTCTCTCCTTTTGGCATTTACTTGGATGTTCTGACAAAATACACGACAATTCAACGCCCAGGTTATTTCGGAAGTGCATGTCCGAATGAAGGCAGATCTTTGTAACTGTAAACGTTAGGTGGCAAATAAATGTCAAATGAATTAAATATAACGACCCAACATTATAATTTAGACGGCGAATTAACCCAATTCACTCCTCAAATAAATCAGAATCCAGACTACCTTCATTCATCTTAGCTTTTTTCCGTTCATCACCTTGAATGACTGAGTTTGACGGTCTATTTATTATCCCGTCTGCCCCAACAATATTCCCATAGTTATCTCCCACTACTACCTGTCCACCAGAAGCTACATTTCCAATATTAATTACTGATGGTCGAACTGTTTTTTCTGCCTCTCCTTTAGCAATGATACTATATGCTTCAGCATCAGCAATTGTTTTTATAGACACAGCTGTCTCTTTTGCTTCTTTCAATTGTGCATAGTCAGAACTAGGGATAGTAATTGAATTTACATTAAAATATACCGCTGAAAGGCCACATTCATATAAATCTCGTGCAATACTTATGTGAATTGCCTCTGATATATCAAATAATCTAGCAGAAACATCTAGGAAACTGACATTATCATTTATCATTATCTGAGATATTCCTACTACAATTTTCATCATTATCATATCTCGCAGATAATCCTGTAATTTATCGTGAATAAATGAAGACACATCACCTGCAAGTCTTTTTACAAGTTTTGCTGAATCTGAAACTTTGATTTTCATCTGTCCATTTGCTCGAACATTAACAAATAAACCATATAGTGGGTCTTGCATTGGAATTGGAGAGGGAGTGCCCCACAAGAAATTAAATGATGTAAAACAGTTTACAAAATATACATCACACTGAAAAGATACATTTCTGCTTAATTGGTGTGGAAGAACCTTTTTTAACAATGGAGTAGTAGATGCATTTAGAGTATAATGTCCTGATGTGAAAATATCTAGAATTTCCCCATCGCGAAAGAGAATTGCATAATAATTGTTCTCTACATATAATTGCATCTGGTGCGTCAATATTACGATGGGATGTTTCCAGATGAAGACATCTGTTGGTCCTTCAAATTTTATTATTTTGCTTATTATCATATTTATTCACCAATAATTTTCGTTGATTCTAAATACAATGAAATGAGTGTTGTAATAAACCCTCATTGTACTATGGCTCCAGTAAAAGTATTTCCAGAAAGTGTAGCATCAGTGTCAGGACAAATACCATCTGCATTAGAATAAGATGATTTGTATACCTGTGTGGAAGATGTACACTTTCTCACCGTACCACTTGAACTATACGAAATTGAACCAAGAATCCCACCTGCATTTCCGGTCATAATACTAAACTTATTTTTATTGCTTGAAATGGTTCCAGAAGAAGTACAGTCAGTAACCACTCCACCACCAGAAATGCAACCAGCAATTCCTCCCGCATCTGATTTGGCACCTCCTGCTGGAGCTGTATATGCTATCCTTGTCATTACTGGATACGGGTAGGGACTGAATTCTGCATTTACAATTCCAGAAAATGAACATTCTGATATTATTGACTTAGCAGATGTAACCACTCCAACAATACCTCCCACATAACCAAGTCCAGTTATTGTGCCTGATGCCTTGCAGTTTGAAATTTCTCCATATGTATTTGAACCTAAAATACCTCCAGTTGCAGAATTGAAATTATCATTTTTAATAAAAACAGCTTCATTGATTACATTGCCGTTAAATGAGCATGAACGAATTGTTCCCACATCATTTAACCCTACAAGTCCACCAAAGAGACTTCCTCCACCGGATACATAAGAATTAAATACTTTACAATTAGAAATCTCTCCTTTTGAACAGCCAGCAATGACTGCAACATATTTACTAATGCCCGGTGCACCAGTAATTTCTGCCTTTTCAAAAATAAGATTGGTAAGAGTTGCTCCAGATCCTACATATGCAAATAGGCCGTTACTTTCATAATTTGAAACCTTTAAATTATAGATTGTATATCCATTTCCATCCAAGTGTCCTTTAAATGGATACTTTTCGTTACAAAGGGGTGTCCAAGAATAACCATTCAAATCAATATCATTACCAAGAACATAACTAGCTGAACTTCTCATATTTTGTAGTTCATCAGGTGTTGTAATAATATAAGGATTTTCAATAGAACCAAGTGGATATGTTATTTCTGTGTTTTGTTGATTATTAATGAAATTACTAATAACATTATATCCCGCGAAAATTACCACACCCAGAACAGCCAAAATGATGAGAATTTTCAGAGCTTTGCCCATTCTTTTTCCTCTTTGCCTGCGAAGTTCTTTCGTTCTTAGCCGTTTTCGCTCCAGAATGTGTATTTCAATAGAGTCTCTAATACTCAAAAGTGTAGAGTCGGCGTTTTCAAACATTTGTTTAATGTTATAGTTGCTGAAACTACTATCCAGATCGCTAAGTGAATATAAATCTTTCAGTTTTTTTAAACTTTTCTCTATATAATGATAATCTACATAATCTTCATAAGATATTTTGACTAATAGAAGTTGTCGAATTGCTCCCTCAAAAAAAATCGATAATGATTCTGAGAAGATAATATTATTCTTAATTGCTTTCTCAATTAGAGGTATGATCGATTGATATTCTTGATAGTCACAAATTTGATTGTCAATCAAAGTAAACATTTCAGCCTGATTTCTGCTATTCTGTTCTGACAATGCTAGATGCACTTTTCGTGGAAAATCGTATTGATCAAATGCAAGAAGAGTAAGTTTAGTCAAATATTTCTTTTTAATTGCTTCAGGTATTTCTAGTTTATTTATATATAGATCAATCTGTGTAAGAATGCTAGTAGTATACTTGACACCTAGCATTATATTCATTATTTCATCAAGTTTTTCAACATCAACCTGCACTTCCTTCTGGATTAAGAACTGGAGAAAATGCATCTCATTTCCATTTCCAAGATAATCAGAAAATGCATAGTAAAAATCGAGTTCATAATTATTTGCATTTATTTTTAGAGCATCAAGGCAAGCTATATATGCATTGGAATAATTGCCTAAGAGAATTTCTTTTTTTATTCGGCTCAGAGAATTCTGAAAATCACCCGTTTTGTCAATGACAATACGACCCCATTTATCACTGTCAATATATTTTTTAGTTTGTCTTACTTTGGTTCTACATCTAGGACAGGTCCCCTCCCCCGAGATTGGATTTATATCAACACTGCCCCCACAATTTGGACACTCTTCTTTTTCTACAGACATCTTTTCATTCCATCATAATCAATTATTTAATACAACTTTTTCCTACAACTTGGACAGAACCAATCCTCTTGCGACACGACTTCACCACAATGTGGACATATATTCTTCGATTGAGGATTATTACTCATGACAACTGGCATCCCCATTCCTCCTGAAACGACGGTGGTCCCTGGATTTTGCGCAGTAGAGCGGGCGGTCGCCGTATTTCCCATAGCATTCAGTGCGGAATTCATTACCTCCTTCATCTGCTCGGCATTCTCCTTGTATTGACTCTGCATCGTTACGTTGAAGGTCTGTTGATCCTTGATTCTAAGTTCGTTCAATTGCTCAACAGATTCGAGTTTGGCACGAGCGGCCAATGCCTCGGCAGCTGCCTTCGGGTCTTTTGCATTCATCGCAAGGATTTGTTCCGGCGTCAGGCTGTTTGCTCTCTTAGCAAGTTCAAGTTGAACAAGGGCGCCGACCGTCTGATCATCGACCAGAGAAATGAGAACTTCGATCGGTGCTTCTGAGAGATTTGCGATCTTTTGTCTCTCATCCTCCCGTTTGATCGCCTTGTTCTGTCTTTTGAATTCCAGATGCTGCTTGATCTCCTTGCTGTCTTTTTCCAGTTCATGGTCATGTTTTGCAGAATCACGGGCAAGGTCGTGATTTAAGGCAGTATTGATTCTTTGATTTTCAAGCCCCTCATGAAGTGATTGTATGGTATGGTCCGCATTAATCTGACCAACAGCATCTTTCGTTCCTGCTTCACGCAAGTAAGCTTTCTTTTCATACTCTGCTTTGGCTTTGCCCACTTCGATCTGCATACTTTCGCGTGCTCCAAGAACCTCTTTCCAGGCTCCTTCATCAAAGCCCACACAGTTCAGATGAGAAATCTCTATACCCTTATTACCAAAGTTTGCATTCAGATTTTTCTTGAATTCATTACTCAATTCCTGACTGAGAACTGCATTTCCGTACAGTTCTTCTATATTATATTGGGATATTTTATTCTGGGCAATATTTTTGAGTTCTGCATGAATGCAGTTCTCAATGTCCATAAGACTCACGTGCTGTTCACGTTTCAGATAGTTTTCAAGAAAAGCGACCGGATCTTTGATCTGCGCCGTCAATATACCTGCAGCTTCGACAGATATGGCATTCTTTGAACGTAACTCACCTTTTGGAATCATGAAGGTAAGAGGAATCTCTCCGGCATCAACAAGAATAACCGTTGTTCGCTCATCAAGTCTCAACTGACCGATGGTATCAAAGATGTTTCCAAGATTGTATACGCCTGCAGGAAGTGTTCCTTTGTAAATCCCTCCTTGAAGAAGAATGGCTTTTGTTCCCTGTTCAACGGTTACCTGTTTTGCAAAAAATCCTTTGATATCCGAGAGTTCAAATCTCTGGGCAAGATCTCCCGGCATTCTCATCCACTGACGATTTTTACCAAGCTCTTTGGAGGTGTCGGCAGTTCGGGTTGTTTGCGGCGAGTCCAAGAGTTTTGCACCACATTTACCACAAAATGACGCCCCTGCAACAATAGCAGCTCCACATATGGGACATGTGCTGTTTGATTTTCCCTCGATTGATTTTCCGCATATGATACAGAAATGGCCCCCCGCAGGATTTTCAGCACCGCAAAAATTACATTTTATTTTCCTGTTAAACATGATAAAATTCCATCACACTAATCAGTTACTTTCTCTTTAATGCATTTAATCCTTACTTCAAACTCAGACATTCTATCTCAACTTTGGCTATTTTCACGCTTTCATCGTCTAGAATTACCGATTTTACAATTTCAAGAATCTTTTTGTATTCACCTGATGAAGCCCCAGATTCATCAAGAATTTTATCAAGCTTCATCTCTTCAATTTCGGTTTTAATTTCGATCTCATCACGTTTTGCAGTTATTTCATCAAGGTCAAGATTTCTGAAAATATCTGATTTTCGTGCTGAAATAATAGTTATATTATCCTTGATCCAAATAAGGCGCGCAACCGCTAATTTCTTCTTTTCTGCAATTTGAAGCCTTTTAATGAGTTCTTTTCTCTCACATATCAGACTTGAAATCTTTTTCGCTGCCGAAACCGTTTCAAACTCAGAGAGAACTTTTGTGCAGGTCATCAATTCTGCATCGATCTTTTTGTCAATTTCCATTATTTTTTCATGAATAGTTGAAACAGAAAAAATGAGCTCTGCCTCTGCCATGCGCAAATCCCCTAAACTTATTTTTTCAAGGCTTTTTTTGCTATTTATGATTGACATTGTTCACCTATGTTGTAATCCTCTCCTCGCAAGCGTTCACGCAAGTTACGCAGGGGATTTTAGCCTCAGTTTCATCACTGCATGAATCGCACGTTTTTTTCTTCCCGAACAGGTTTCTATATTCCTCTTTTGCCTCGTTCCAGATTTTGTCTTCCTGTTCCCTGAGGTAAATGTCGACTTCTGTGTGAATTCTCTTGGAATATTCCTCTTCGGTTTCATCTTCTTCCATGGTGAACGTCGCCGCAAACATTGCCGAAAGTAGGTTTCTTTTCTCAGTCTCACGTTTTTTGTTTTTTTCCTTGAATACAGCACATATGGCGATGATTCCAAAAATAATGATGAGAAATAATATTAATGAAAGTATCCAATCTATTGAAACATCAGTCATCTCAAACATTTCAGTCACCTTTCTCCAGGGACTTTTCAATTTCTTTCTCTATTGAGATAAGATTCTCTGCATCGCTCACGTCAAGATTTCCCGCTTCAACACTGTTCCAGATGTCAAACATCTGCTTTTCTGCTTCGTCAACATCGGAATCAGAATCCGTGATGTCAAGTGCAAAAATACGGTTGAGATCGTCGAGAACATTCTCAAAACCTTTTCCGGACAAGTTGACTTTGATGAGGGACGACTCGAAGTTCTCAGGAGAAAGGCTCTGGATTTTGTTCCAGACCTGTGTGGTCTGCAAATCCCGCTGATACTTTTTGATGATGATGAGGTTGGATACAAACATGTACTGTTTGTGTAAGGTCAGGAAGTTCTTGATTTTGAGTTTGCCGCTCATATCAAGCTGTTTTAACTCCTGTGCGATCATCTTTTTCTTGATCAGATCAGCTCCTATACCCTCATTAAAAAGGCATTTTTTGTCTTTTTCAATAACATCGATCTCCTTTCTGAGACGGTTGATCCTGCTTTTGAGTCTGAGTTCCTCCTCCTGGAGTTCGATGATCTTGAGTTTGTCGATCGTATTACTTTTTTTGAACAGATTTTTCAGTTCCATCTTTCTCACAAGGATTTCATTGGTTTTTCATCGATATAAATATTTCTCCAAAATGGAGAATAAATATAATAACCATAAAATACAATATCCAATATGGTGATAGAGATATATAGCCTGAAAACATATCCCTTATTTAATATGGACTATCTGATTTTGGTAGATTATCAGTCCGATGCGGAGCGTAAACGGATAGACTACGCTATTGAACGCTGGAAGGATAAGGCCAATATACATAAACCAAAGGGAACGATTATTCATTTCGATAATGGGGATATTGATGAGTTTTTGGATGACCTTTATTCCCGTTTGAGTGTTGGAGATGGGTCCGTTCATGTTTTTGCAGGAGATGCTTATTCTCCGGAGATCACGGAGCAAACCATGCATTTGAAATATTCATCCTCTATGGATGCAGCAGCGATCGATAAATTTCTCAATTATATAATGAATAAACTCGGGGCTTCGTTCGAAGGAACAAAACAGGGGATCAAAGCATATACGGCATACACGAAGAAAGGACAGGTGGGGATAGACGTTTCTCTGACAAATAATGATGGAGAAACAAAACTTCTGATCACACTTCGGGGATATGGTGATGTTGTGACGTTTGTGCAAGGCAGAATGGACAAGGAGTTGAAGGTTTTCTTAGGAGCTGATGACTGATGAGTACCCACCATCGTCGTACGACCCACACGTCAGGTATCAATTACGAACAACTTGGCTGGAAATGCAAACATCAGGGAAAATATGAAGAAGCGATCGATGCTTTCGATAAAGCAATTGTACGAAAGCAAAGACCCTACGTCGCTCTGCACGGGAAAGGCGAATGCCTTCTTGACTTAGGAAAATATTCTGATGCTCTCAACTGTTTTGAGAATGCAATAAAAATCGATCGACATCACGCATGGGCATATCATGGGGCGGGACGTGCGTATCACTATCTGAAAAAATACGATCTGGCGCTTGCGTATTATGATAAAAGTATTCAGATCACCAGACAGTCTGTTGTCGCCTGGCATTGGAAAGGGCGAACACTCATCCGGATGGATGAATATGTACTCGCCGAAGAAGCCTTAAAAACAGCTCTGAAGAATGCGATCGGAAGCAAATATGGGAGAAACGCGATCCCTCTGATCGAAGCTGATTTGTTTTTCGCAAAGGCACATAAAATAGAGATGGCCCATCCAAGTAATGGAACACCCAACCGGGGTGTAGTTATTATAGGAGATAACAATGCACCGATTATTTTTGGTGATAATAAAGGACCGATAAATAACGGAGGAAATCAGGCAACGGATGACGCAATACAGAATCGTCCGATAATAATGGGAGAGCCCGGTACTGGATGGACTGTTCCAAACGAACAAATCATCCAAAGATCCGAAGAGCAAAATCCCGGGGATGTAAAACCAACAGGTATCCTTTCACGTATATGTAAGACGGAAACATGCTCTTTTTGTGGGGCACCGACTCAGGAAGATCAACACTATTGTAATAAATGCGGGAGGAAACTCCGATGAAAATCGATTTAAGCGGCCCTCTGTATGATGCCCTGAAAAAAGCCTCCGTAGAATATTCATCCCTGATTGAGAAAAATGACCTTCCCGGAGCAAGAAAAAAAGCGGCAGAGATCGCGAAGTTCTATCATGAACTTGCAAACATGAATCTTTCAAACAAAAGAGAATATCTCGAACGAGCTGAGAAATGGGAGAGAGTTTCATCTGGAAAAACGAGGTCAAGACAAAAACCATCCCTGACCTCTCATAATGAAACCGAGAAAGAAGAGGAAAATAAAATCAGCCGGAAAGCTGCCTCTCTGATAACGACCTCCAATGTCAAATGGTCCGATATCGGCGGGCTTGATTCTGTAAAAAAACTGATGATGGAAACGGTAGTGATCGCCGGTCTGCAAAAACCCGAGTCCATCAAACCCTGGAAAGGCATTCTTCTCTTTGGACCTCCCGGGACCGGTAAAACTCTTCTTGCGGCAGCGTCTGCAGGAAGTCTGCATGCAACGTTCTTTGATGTGAAATTGGAGAGTGTGCTCTCAAAATATTTCGGTGAATCTTCAAAACTCATCTCCAGTCTCTACAACTCAGCAAGAGATCACTCTCCATCAATCGTGTTCATTGATGAGTTCGATGCTCTCAGTCAGTCCAGAGACGGGGAAACAAACGAGGCGACGCGCAAAGTCCTCTCCAGCCTCCTTACAGAATTGGATGGGCTTTCCGACAAGAAAAGCGCTCAGCTTCTCCTCACTCTTGCAGCCACAAATACCCCGTGGGATCTTGATACGGCAGTTTTATCCCGATTCCCACGGCGGATCTATGTCCCTCTTCCGGATCAGAATGCGTGTAAAGAGATCATAAAGATCCAGACAAAGGGTATGGACATCTCAGAGGTTTCTCTGGACAGAATTTCAGAAAAATGTGTGGAGATGCTCTATTCGGGACGTGATCTTTCTAACTTCTGTCAGCAGGCGATCTGGACGATGATCCGCAAGGTGAATCCGGATCTCTACAAAATGGCTGAACTTCCATTTGAAGAGCTTAAAAGCCGAAGTTTGCAGACGACCCCTCTTGTAGATGATGATTTTCGTGAGGCTTTTCTGAAGATACGTTCACCGATGACAAAAATTATGCTTGAGCGATACGAACAATGGAACAATCAGTGTGGTGAAGTGTAAAGATGGCATTACATGTAGCTGAACATTACATGGAAGCAGCAGAACATGGAAACTCACATGCACAATACTAGCCAAATCTTGCCTGTCTTTCGATGCCGGAAAATGCCGTCACGCAGACGGCAGTTATCGAGATCACGCCGGCGATCTGTACGGGTAAATTTTATCTTTAAAAAAAGATTAGAAAAGACCGGAGATATATCCATCATTGTTTACGTCAATCGAACAAGCTGCAGGAACTGCCGGCAGTCCCGGGAGCGTCATAATGTCTCCAGTCTCGACAACGATAAATCCAGCACCATTACAAAGCCGAACCGTTGCTGCGTTAATAACAAAGTTCTTCGGTCTGCCGAGTTTATTAGGATCATCGGAGAGCGAGTACTGGGTCTTTGCCATGCAGATAGGAAGACCGCTTCTTCCGAGAACTTCGATATCTTTGATGGCCGCATCAGCTGCCGGTGAGTAGACGACATCGTCTGCTCCGTAGATCCGGGTG
>JALNXT010000372.1 GCA_023230245.1 Candidatus Cloacimonadota bacterium | reverse complement strand
AAGCCTTTTTATGCGAAATCATTTGGACGCGGAGCGTTACATTAAGGCAATGCCCTTTTTAGACATTCGTATCCACGAGCTAAGCAATCAAGTCAGCATGCAAAACAATGCTTATGTGGAAAGCCTTCAGGCTGACTATAACAAGATTGAAGAGCTGTATGAAAAGGTGGGCGAGCTTTCTTTAACAGACAGCCTAACCGGTTTGCGCAACCGGCGTTATCTGGAGAACAACCTCTTTCAGATGGTGGTTTTGGCTTCTCGCCATAAAGTACCGATTTGTTTTACCATGATCGATATAGATTTCTTTAAGCTAACCAACGATACTTATGGTCATCCGGCAGGGGATTATGTCCTGAAGGAGCTTGCTAAAATCCTCACTAACAAATTCCGCAAAAGTGATATTATCATTCGTTACGGTGGCGAAGAGTTTTTAGTAATCCTCTTCGATTCATCTTTAGAACGAAGTGTGGGGATAATGGAAGAACTGAGGCAAAACATCGCTCAGCATAGCTTTGTGTTTCGCAATCAAGTAATCCCTGTAACGGTTAGCATCGGGATTTCCTCTGGCGATACCCAAGAGCCAAACCATACAGACCTGAACACCTTCATCAGCCATGCTGATATTGCCATGTATCAGGCTAAGAACGATGGCAGAAACAGGCTTGCCGTTTACACTGGTGACACAAAAGAATAATGTAACTTGGTGATCATCGCACCTTCTCCACCCACCTTAGGGAAGTAAATATGGGGGTTTGCATAAGATGAATGCTGCCAATATCCACGATTTCATTGCTTTTTTTCAAGGTGACAAACGCTTTCGGGACACCATTGTAGCCCAGAATGTAAAAGAACCTGTTGCCCCGGACTACCGTGCTTATCCCGCTCCTTTGCTTCCTCCTGTAACCAAGCTCTTTGCTTCACAGGGGATTATTCAGCCTTACAGCCATCAGGAAGAGGCTTTACAGCACATCTTAAGTGGCAAGAATGTGGTAATCAGTGCGGGTGTCGCCAGTGGTAAGAGCCTTTGCTATCAAGCTGCTATCCTGAACGAAATGCTTATTCAGCCCCGCAGCCGTGCCTTGCTAATGTTTCCCACCAAAGCCTTGGCACAGGATCAAGCCCAAAAAATGCAAGGCTTGCTTATCGGTCTCGCCAAGCAAAACCCCAATTTACCCTCCATCTACAGCGGGATTTACGATGGCGATACGCCCCAAGAACTGCGGAGCAAGCTGCGCAAGCAAAGCCAGATTCTCTTCACCAATCCAGATATGCTGCATCTTGGGATTATGCCCAATCACAGCCTCTGGAGTGCCTTCTTTGCCCAGCTAAAATACGTGGTGATCGATGAAGTTCACATGTATCGCGGCGTCTTTGGTTCTCATTTTGCCAATGTGCTCCGCCGCCTAAAGCGTATTTGCGCCGTTTATGGCATCAGCCCGCAGTTTATCTTCACTTCGGCCACGCTTGCCAATGCGCAAGAGCATGCCGAAGCCCTTTGCGAAGAGCAGGTGCAGCTTGTGGATGCAGATGGTTCTCCGCATGGCGAGAGGCATTTTTATATCTGCAATCCGCCCATGGTTCTTCCCGCTTTGGGAATCAGGCGCAGCTCTGCTCTGGAAAGCTCTTCCATCGTTAGACGCTTTCTAAATACCGGCTTACAGGCAATCCTCTTTTCGGAAACCAGACGCGCGGTGGAAATGCTACTCCTCTACTTGAAAACCGACAAACGTAGCACAGAGCAGATTCGCAGCTATCGTAGCGGCTACTTGGCAGATGAACGCCGTAAGATAGAAAGCGAACTGCGTAATCATGAGGTATCTATCGTAATCAGCACCAATGCACTGGAATTGGGGATCGATATTGGTGGGCTGGATGCCGTGTTTATCAATGGCTATCCTGGCACCATCTGCGGAACACGTCAACAAGCCGGACGGGCGGGACGCAAGGCAAATGCTGCACTGTGCATCATGGTGGCGAGCGCCAATCCGCTGGATCAATACATCTGCCAGCATCCGGAATATATCTTCGACAACAACCCTGAAATGGCACTCATAGACCCCAACAATAGTGAAATCCTGCGCATGCAGTTACTCTGCGCCATCAGCGAAATGGCAATGCAGGAAGGCGAGAGCTTCGGTGCACTTAAACCGGAGAACTTCTTTGGGCATCTGCAGAGCTTGGTGGAGGATGGGCTTGTGAAGCACAGTGGGAATCGCTTTGTTGGCATCGCCGGTAGCTATCCTGCGGGTGAAGTCTCTATCCGCAACGCAGCCAATCAGTTCCAGATCTTGTATCAGGACGATTTAATCGGCTGGGTGGATTCCACTAGTGTAAACTGGATGACGCATCCCAAGGCGATTTACCTGCATCAGGGAGAAACCTGGATCGTGCAAAACGTGGATTACGAGAATAAAAAGGTGATGCTGGAGCCTATCCAGGCGAGTTACTTTACCCAGACCCTGCAACGCACCGAGATTACTCTGGACGACCTGCTGCAATTGGAGCACGTGCAAGGTGGCAGGAAGCATTTCGGTAAAGTTACGGTTACTACGACAGTTACGGGGTTTAAAAAGCTGCGGTTCTATTCGCAGGAGATTCTGGAACAGGAAACTCTGGATTTGCCGCCTTCAGTGATACAGACCGAAGCATGGTGGATTTCGCTATCCCCGGAAACGGTGGAGAAAACTCGCGCCAAAGGCTTGTGGAACAACGACCCCAACGATTATGGCAAGGCTTGGGATGCCCTTTCAAAGCAGATTCGAGAG
>JALNXT010000371.1 GCA_023230245.1 Candidatus Cloacimonadota bacterium | reverse complement strand
GGCAATGAGCGCCTTATTTGGTGCAGAGGGGACTCTGGATTTTGCCATCCGCGCCGTAAACGTAAACGACACCATGCCGCTACATACCATAGATCTTATCAAGAAGGAATTCAAGAGCTTGCAGAACCTTAAGATTGCTGTGCTTGGTGTTTCTTACCTTGAAGATGTGGGTGATACACGTCACTCTCCCTCCAAGACCTTGGTTGAATTCTTGCGCAAAGACCTTGCTTTGGTGCAAGCGCACGATCCTTACGTGGAAGCATGGCCTGAATTGGAAGAGATTCATGTGCAAAACGACCTTAACGAAGTTCTTCCTGATGCAGACGTAGTAATCTTTGCCGTGGGACACAGCCAATATAAGAAGCTTGAACCCAAAGATGTGCTTGCCATGTGCAAAACCAAGCCTCTTATCGTCGATTGTTCGAACCTCCTTAGCGACGCCACCATCAATATTTACAAAGGTTTGGGCTGCAAAGTCCGTGGTGTGGGTAAGGGTCACATAGTAGATTAATAACCACTAATAATAGTCTGGTAATGGGGGAGGGGTTAAAACCTGCCCCCATTATAGTTAAAAAGCTTAAAATACCTTAACAGAGGAGAACATAATGATATTAACAGATGCGCAACTGATGAGTGAGATTCGCCGCTGCGAATACTGCGAGAATAAACCCTGTAAATCCGCCTGTCCCTGTGATTGTTCACCGGCAGATTTTATGATGGCTGCTGCAGGAGGAAAGCCTTCGGATTTCAAGCGTGCAGCGGGTATCATCCTTTCCAGCAACCCATTAGGTGGCATATGCGGCAACGTGTGCCCAGATTATCATTGTGTTCAAGCATGTTCCAGAGAGAAGTTTGATACGCCCATCCAAATTCCTGCTGTGCAGGCTGCAATTGTGCGTAAAGCCCATGAACTGGGCGAAGTGCCGGAATTTACCCATCCTGCTCCCAACGGTAAGAAGATAGCCGTGGTAGGTGCGGGTCCTGCCGGCATTGGCGCTGCGGTTAGTATGGTGCAGCTCGGTTATGAAGTGCAAATGTTTGATAACGAACCTCTTGGCGGGCAGGTTAATTTTATTCCGGCTGAGCGCATGGAGGCGGGTGTTCTGCTTAGCGATCTGTTTTACTTAGCCGAAACCTTCCATATTAATGTTACCAAGCAAAAAATTGCTGAGCCGGCTAAGCTACTTACAGAAGGCTTTGCCGCGGTTATTGTGGCGGGTGGTTTGAATCAACCTATTCGGCTTAACATCCCTGGCGATGAAAACGCTATCTATGGCTTTGATATCCTAAAAAACCCCGGTTGTTACTTGTTTGAAGGCAAGCGCATCGCTCTTGTTGGAGGCGCAATAGCTGCAGACCAGGCTTTGCTTGCTGCACGTGGTAAGGCTGCCCATGTGGAGATGATTACTCTGGAAGCTTTTTCTGAAATGCCTTTATCCCACCACGAAAAAGAGACACTAATAGAAGCAGGCGTTGCTTTCACGCACCGCACCCGCATATCTGAGATTGTAAATGAAGGAAGCAAGGTAGTTGGCATCAAGACGAAACCAGTGTTCCTCCCTAAAGGCGAGAGCTTTCAACCTTCCAAGATAAAAGACGAAGTAGGCAGCACCGAGCTTTTCCGTCCCTTTGATGCAGTGATTATTGCCGTTGGTAACCGTCCGCCTTTCCGTGAAGCTGCCATTGGTGTTTACCATTGCGGTGATATGTCAAATGGCCCTACCACCGTTGTGGAAGCGGTGGCCTCAGGTAAAAACACTGCCATGCAAGTGGATGCTGAACTTCACAAAGCTGAATACACTGCACCCGAAAAAGCCGTCAAAAGCTGCTTTCCCGTGCTTGGTTGGAAGAAGTTCCCTGTGTCCCTGCAAACTGATTTCTTTGGGCGCAAGATGGATTCCCCCTTTATTCTTTCCGCTGCACCGCCTACTGATGGCTATGATCAGATGAAGAAAGCCTATGAAGCCGGTTGGGCTGGCGGTATTATGAAGACTGCTTTCGACAACCTAGATATCCATATTCCCGCTGAATACATGTTCACTTGGGGCGATAAGAACAAGACCTTTGCCAATTGCGATAACGTGTCGGATCACCCTTTAGACCGTGTGTGTGAGGAGATTGGGCGGCTTATTAAGGAGTATCCCAATAAGCTGACTATGGCTTCTACGGGTGGGCCTGTAACCGGTGATGATCTCAGCGACAAAGCCGGCTGGCAAGCCAATACCCGTAAACTGGAGAAATCTGGTGTAATGGGCATAGAATATAGCCTTTCCTGCCCCCAGGGTGGCGATGGAACGCACGGTGATATCGTTGCTCAAGATGCGGAATTAACCGCTAAGATTATCGATTGGGTGATGCAAATCAGCGATCCTGAAATCCCCAAGTTATTCAAGCTTACCGGTGCTGTAACTGCGATATACCCGATAATCTCCGCCGTAAAAGAGGTTTTAGACCGCTATCCGGGCAAGAAAGCGGGTGTTACCCTGGCAAATACCTTCCCTACTCTGGGCTTCAGAGAAAGAAAGGAAGGCTGGGACGAAGGCATAATCGTGGGCATGAGCGGCGAAGGAGCACTTCCGATAAGCTATTTAAGCCTGGCAAGAGCCGGCAAGATGGGTGTGTTTGTCTCGGGCAATGGCGGTGCGATGAGCTATATGGATGCTGCCAATTTCTTGGCTTTGGGCGCAGGCAATGTACAGTTCTGCACGATAGTGGAGAAGTATGGCTATGGCATTATAGACGAGCTTAAACTGGGATTATCCCACCTCTTG
>JALNXT010000370.1 GCA_023230245.1 Candidatus Cloacimonadota bacterium | reverse complement strand
CTGTAGGAAGGTAACATAGCCGCTTTCATATTGGATCATATGCATGACGTACAGCTTCTCGGTAAGTTCGAGACTCTGCTTGGCAAGCTCAGCTTGGCTTGCCAGCATGTTCAGGTTCTGTACCTTCGAAACCACTCCCAATTCGAGCTGTTGGAGAGCCTGCCTGCGCTGCAAGGAGAGCTTGTCCAACGAGTCCTCTAGCTTCGCCAAGCCCACTTGGGTGCGTGAGTTGGGGATGAAACCGTCGAGGGGGATGCGCACTCCTACTGAGTAGGTGACAGAGTCGCTGAACGTATTGGAGTAACTCTCGTTCCAGGCAGAAATGTCGTAGGAAGTGGAAAGAGAGAGAGAAGGCATCAGAGCCTGCTTCTTGTTCGACTCCAAGCTGCTTTTCAGCTGGGCCATGTTCAGGTCGATGAGCGTCAGCGAGTAGCTCTTCTGCAGGTACTCACGCAGCTCGGAGACTTCCAGCTCCTTGACCATTGCAGGGATATCGCCGGAAACTTCCAACTCTTCAGCCAAGTCCAAGCCGAGCAAGGCTTTCAGGCTCAGGAGATTTGACTGGTACTGGTTCTTGGCTTGCTGGATGGGTGTCTTGAGCTGCTCGTAGCTCAACTGGCTGGAGAGCACCTCCATCTCCGAAGCAAACCCGCTCTCAAACTTGGTCTGCACCTGCTCGTACTGCTTCAGGGCAAGCTCAAGGTTCATCTCCTGCACCTTGATGTTCTCTGCTTCCATCAGAAGGTAGTAATACAGCTTGGTGACATTGCGTTCCACCTCAGCCTGGGCTTGGGCGAACGTCACTTGCTGGATCTGGTAGCCGAGGTTGTAGGAGTCCAACTGGTCTTTCACTGCTGGATTGAGGGTGAGGGAGACACCAAGGCTGAGTCCGAGGCCCCCTTGGGAGAATTCAGTTTCTTTTTCAACAGTAGTAAATGGAAACGAGGAGAAATCAATCATTTGGGCTTTGCTTGGTACAAAACCAGGCCCTCTCCCCGCATTCGAAAGCGTCAGGGAGACCGAAGGCACAAACAGATTCCACGAAGTATCGACATCCCGTTTTGCAGCAGCTACGTCAATTGCATTGGAGGCAAGTCCGAGGTTGTTTGCCTTGGCAAGCTGAAGCGCTTGCTCCAAGGAAAGGCTTTGCTTTGCAAAGAGGGGAGAAAAGAGGGTTGCAAGCAGCAATCCGAATATGAACATCTTTTTGTACATAGAAAATTCCTTACGTAAGTAAACAGCGTAAACATACTCATGTCGAAGAAAAACGGCAACAGATGCTACCAGATAATGTCATGAAAATCATAAATCTTCTATGACCTATCCTTTGTGCACATGTGAAAAAGAACGGAATGTAGGTGATCTGTTGCTTTTTTGCTCTCACTCTTCGCCACATACATACTCTTATCCAGCTGTGCCAGGAAAACATCAAGGTCTGTGTGCTCCCGTTCAGGCAAGCACGCGCATCCTACACTGACACGTATAGGACCACTGAAATCGCCTGTTTCGTTGATGGCAGATAGCTTCTGCTCAAGGTCATCGAAAAATTGGGCGACCTCATATTCGGAAAGCCCGGGGGTAAGCAGGGCAAACTCGTCTCCCCCGTAGCGACTGACCACGGTATGCTTCGGAGCAACCTGTTCCAAGAGTCTGGCGATGCCGATCAACGCCTCGTCACCTTTTGCATGACCATAGGTGTCATTGATGGCCTTGAACCCATTGATATCCAGCAGGAATGCCCATTGGGCCTTCCCTGCCCTCTTTTTCGCAACGGCAAGTGTTGCCATTCTCTGGAAGTACCGACGGTTGAACAGACCGGTCAGATAATCACGGTTGACCTGATTCGATTCCACGTTGAAGAAGAGGATCAGAAGGGAGAGGGAGAGACTGATCCACAGCACTTCCAATCCATAGAACATGATCTGCAGGAACCCAGCAATGGCTACAGGAAAAGGAAAAATCAACAGCGTGCTGTAGGTTTTCCGTTGCAGCTGTTCATGGTGCATCAACAGATAGAGTGGCCCGAAAAACAGATACGAATAGTTGGTGATAACCGTCAGGAAAAAGTACGGACCCCTGCTGTACTGCGACAATGCATCGACTGCAAACAACCACCCAGTCCAGGGACTGACCAACGCGAGCATCGTATGGAGTGAGGCAGGCAACAAAACCAAAAGCAGAAACCGCTTGGAGACTCTCTTTCCCATCATATGCTGGATGTAGAGAAAGTAGAAAACCCCTGGGGCGGCATTCAGTACATAGAAGATTGCAGTGAGGAAAGAGAGAAGCGGAGCAAAAGAGGCCCTTGGGATATGGATACCCATCACATCGATGCTAAGCTCCAAGGCCAACAAGGCAAAATTGCTTGCCCAAAGGGCAAGAAACATCCGCCCTGCCATTTCCAGCTTTCCTTGTTGCTTGAGAAAGAAGTAGAGCAGGATCAGCAGGAGCAACATACCAAGTACACAGTTTTGCACGTAATAGATAATCAGCAGGGACCTCCTACGTCAGCCATCTCTCTTTGAAAAAGAGTATCCTTCCTTGCCGGATAAGTCCATTGCACCATAGCAAATGAAACGGATATTGGTTGTCCAAACCGAACTATGTCTGATTTTTGCTCATTATTGAAGGCAGAAAACTTGCGTACACAGTTTGGCGCTTGTACGATTAAGCATGAGCGAATGCATGATAGACAATGAATTTCTCTGCAAACACAGCATGTTCGGAGGGCTGACCGAAGACGAGTTGCTCCTGATCAAGACCTTTCTTGTC
>JALNXT010000369.1 GCA_023230245.1 Candidatus Cloacimonadota bacterium | reverse complement strand
CTTGTAGCTCCAGTGTAGAGCAGAACACCATTCCTGCTAAAGAACAAGAGAGTGGAGAATGCACCAGTTTTATGTGCCATCTACAAGCGTTCCGATGTAAAGAATTAACAGATAAAGACACTTTAAGTTTGACTTACAATTACTCTGCTGCGAGCTTTGAAATAAAACAAATCACGCTACAGCACAGCGCAATTGTGAGCTAAAATGTGAGATTAGTACCTGTCCTTTTTTAACTCAGAAATCGGCGAATATCAAGATATAGGTACTATTGCAGTCGTTATTTTAACTCAGAAATCGGCGAATATAAAGTTAGAGTAACTTTTTCCAAAGTTACAGTCGCCGATTTCTAAGTCAAAAGTCCCGCCGATTTTTAAGTCAATGTGCATGTTTTACTTGACAACAAAACCACTAGTTACACAATGTGTCTTATGTATTTTAGGTAAATCTTGAGGCTCAAAGTGCCTAACAAATGCGGGTTTTGCATAGGATAGCAAGGGCACTTAGAACTCCGAAAGCACGCAACAGCATTGATTTTTTTGGGGAAGAAATTATATGAAGGTTAGAGTCTGTTTAGCTCTGCTTTTAAGTGTAGTATTTCTGGTTGTAGGCATTAGTTTCCTCTATGGCACTACTGGAAGAGGGGTGCGCAGAGAAAGGCACAAACAAGCCAAGCTAACAGAAGCCGAGCTGGGAGATTACTATTTACATAAGCATTATCAAACTATTAACAGCAACCCTAGCTCTTCTATTTCCGATTTAAAACAATCTGTAAAGCACTATGTAAGTGCTTCTTTACTATATCAAGCTGCTGGCTCATTGGCAAAAATAGGGCAGATCTATACCACTTTAGGAATGCACCAGCTTGCTCTGGAATACTTGCTGGAAGTAAATCAAATGCTTCAGAAGCAGCCAAAATCCGCACAAGCTGCGTGGCTATGTTCCGATATTGGCAATGTATATTTTGCTATGGAGCTTACTGACCTTGCCGAACCGTACTATTGGCAAGGCTTAAGAGTGATGAAAAGCTTGGGAGATGTATTTGGTCAATCTGTTATGTTGAACAATCTCGGCTTATGCAAAATGAAACAAGCAAAGCCTGATAGTGCCTTGGCTTACTATAGCCAAGCTCTTATATTAAGAGAAAGCACCAAAGATAGATTTTCTATCTACCATAGCCTAAATTATTTAGGAGAGGCAAATCATAAGCTTGGTAATCTGGATATTGCGCTCCAGTTTTACAACAAAGTATTCGATGATTTGTCGGTTCCAGCACAACCTATAAAAGAATCAATTGCTCTTAGGGTAACATCTGCACTTTCCCTGCAAAAACTTTATTTGGAGCTTGAAAAACCTGATCTTGCAGATAGATATCTGGAAACAGCACTTAACATTCTAATCTCGGAAAAGGATTCATTTAGGCTAAACAGTGTGTTAGTGATAAAGGCAAAAAGGGAATTGGAACGAGGTTCACTCACAAAAGCGATTGACATTTACAAGGATATTTATGCTACTGCACATAAGCATAGTTTTCTGGAACAGGCAAAAGATGCAGCATACGAGTTGGAGACTATCTATTTAACTCAGAACGATGCGGTTTTAGCATCTAAATATATGTCGATTTTCAAAGCCTATAATGATTCTTTGTTTGCTTTGCGCTCACCAGAAACGCTCTTCAGATTGCACTCGAGTGTGCAAAACAATTTAAAGGAATTGCAGAACCGAGAATTAGTAAAAAAACAACAGCTTACCACCCGCCTTAGCATATTGATTTTTGTTCTTCTCTTAGTTATTATCTTGCTGTTCATCAAATCTAACTTGGCAACCAAACGCAATTCCCAGCGATTGCGCCAACTCGCAGAGGCTTCCTTCGAAGGTATTCTTATGCACAAAAATGGGATAATAGTAGAGGTTAACGATCGCTTATGGGAAACCCTAGGAATAACCAGAGAAGATTGCATCGGGCATCACGTTACAGAGATTACTAACTTGAAAGTAGATGAAAGTATCAATGAACATGTAAAAACTGGCGGCATCCAAAATTATGAGATTGAGGTTGTTTCAGCTCATAAGGGGCTGTTAAATATAGAAATCATGTCTCGCCCTTACACTTATGTCAAAAACAAAGTACGCGTGGTAGCGATTAGAGATATTACAGAACAAAAGAAATTCATTACCACTCTTTTAGAAACTCAAAAGCAACTTAGCGAGCTAAACGCAACCAAAGATAGACTGTTCTCTATTATTGCTCATGACCTCAAGAATCCTTTCAGTGCGATAATAGGCTTTTCAGAGGTAATTCGCAACAATCTGGACAAATTCACCACTGAACAACTCTACGACATGATTGTGCAGGTGCATGAAACCTCCACCACCGCATACGTCTTGTTAAAAAACTTGTTGGAATGGGCTAAAATACAGATTGGCGCAGTGAATATATTTCCCAATAACCACAGGCTTCTCCCTATTATTCAAACAGTAGTATCTCTTTTAAAAGCTCCCCTAAACGCTAAAGAAATATCCCTGAAGGTTAACTGTCCTGAAGATATCCACGTTTTTGCAGATGCTCAGATGCTCCACTCCATCTTGAATAATCTGGTTACCAATGCGCTAAAGTTTACACAGCATAATGGCGAAATAACGATTACCGCCATTCATGAAAAAGCAACGATTATTGATGTTAGGGACACAGGTATTGGAATGGATGATGACACCCAAGATAGCCTCTTTAAAATAGAATCCATTTGCAGCCGCAAGGGTACAGACAACGAATCGGGTACCGGAATTGGGCT
>JALNXT010000368.1 GCA_023230245.1 Candidatus Cloacimonadota bacterium | reverse complement strand
TATTTGGGGTATTTCACTTATCAACGCAATTAACGCTAAAGCACCCATCATAGAGGCATAATAGTACTTTGCGCCCCAGTTTAGCGAATTTGAGGTGCCAAGCGCACCAAGATAAGGAAGAATCAGCAAAAACCCTAGCATTGCACAAGACAGCAAATGCTCTTTTAGGTATGCCAGCCAGCCCTTGATATTCGCAATATTGCCCTTTCCACTCGAAATTGCGGTGTAGAAAATGGCGAGATAAACAAGGTACATCAAGAAATCTGACAGCAGCATTTGCCCATGAATGTGATCAACAATACGCTCCGTGATAAAATACAAAACCAAGCTCAAAGCTGTTAATCGCAAGCTTATTCTACATACCGGTTTGGGGGTTTTCTGTGCCCACCAAAGAACGATATTCGCCGCAAGTGCCTGACACATAGCCAAAATGTTAAGCTTAGCGATATCGATAATAGACTTCACAAGTAAGTTTGGCTTGTAGATTATGTACTTGCTTAAATCCAGAAAATAGTTGGCGTAATAAGAGATAAAACTGGGCTTAAGGGTCATCGCTAAAATCCCCAATACACCTGCCCAGGACAGGCAAAATAGCAATACTGCCGATCTGCGTTGCTCTTTTGAAAGTAGCAACAAACCCACAGCCACTACCATAACCGCCAAACCAGTGGGCAGTTTGCTAAGCATACAAAAGCTTAATGTAGCCCTGCCGCCGATGCAAGCCATAGTTTATGCTGCGGCTCGCTCTGTAAAGCCATGATCAGCAGTGCTGCGCCGCTAATAAGGAAAAACTGGGTTAAACTATTGTAGGATAGCTCACTGGGTGAACCGGCATACGAGAATACAAACCCCGCAAACACCATAAAGAACACAAACGCAAAACTGCCTTTTCTCTGTGTCCATTTCTTTAGCATTTTAGCCAAAGCAAAGGCAAATAACAAGGAACTAAGCAGATTTAACACCACACTTATGATACGCAGCGGAGTTACGTTACGCAGATTCGCAGGCAGCACTGCACGCACAAGAATATGCTCGTACATGTGTCCGCCATACTCAATGGGCTGTTTATCTTGATAGCGCAGTAGATAGTAGCCCGCATCGGTGAAATCAAAAGCTTTGTTAAATCCCCAAGCTAGGATAACCAGAGAAGCCAGAATTGCGCATAAAGCAAGTATTTTTAGCGGCAGTTGTTTAGTCAAAAAGTTAGCCCTTATCTATCCTTTCTAATGATAAAGCCGGGTCTGTTTTTCACTTCGTCGAACACTCTCAGCAGATATTCTGCCAAAACACTGATGGAAAGCATAATTAAGCCGCAGAAAAAAGACATGATGATCAGCGTGGTTGTCCAGCCAGGAATCCTGAACCCGCCTAGATTCTCTTCGCCCATCAGTTTTAGGATAATGGAGATGATGATCACGATGATGGACATGAGGAAAGAGCCGCCCCCTACCCAAGTAATCAGCTTTATAGGGAAGGCAGAAGATGCGTAGAAAGTATCTTTAAAAAGACGCACTTTCTTCTTGAATGTCCAGCGTGATATACTCCCTGTGCTCGGCGGGCGTTCGTAAGGGAAATAAACTGGCTCAAAGCCTAAACGCAGCACTTCGATGAGGGCAGAGGTATTGATGGGATGTATGTGTTCGTTGATGATCTCCACCAGCTCTCTGTCGATGGCAAAGATGTCCGCTCCCAGAGGGGGGAAGTTGATATCCGACAGCCTGTTCATCATCAAGTAATAGCTGCGGGCAAAGAACTCGTTAAATAAGCCATCATTGCGTTTATTGCGGAAGGGAATGATTACCTGCGCGCCATTTTGCCATTCGCGATACATCCTTACATAGGATTCCAGCGGAGTTTGCCAATCATCCGGCATCATCGCTACAAGCTGTCCTTTGGCTATGGTAAATCCAGCAAAAACCGCATAGTGCGAGGTGTAATTACGGCTTAATTGGTAGGCAAATACATTGGGATGCTGCTTTTCCAATTGCTTGGCGATAGCATAGGAATCATCACTTGAGCCATCATCCATCACGATAAACTCCAAATCTATCCCTTCTTTGGCAAAACCGGTAGCTAACTTCTCATACACGGAAACGATGCGCGAACCGCTGTAATAAGAGAGTAAGATGATAGAAAACAAGCCCGTTCTCATTGCTTGATCTCCTTTTGTTTGAATACTTTAACAGACCAGAAATAGTTATTTAACAGGGTGAAAGGAATAACCATGTAGGATATCACCCAGTTAGGGAAGGTAAACAGCTTTCTAAAGATATACAAAAGCAGCATCCCCAGCAACATACCAGAGATGTAAACCAAGTAATAACGCAACATGGTGCCGTGAGAATAAGTACTTTGAAAGGTGAATAGGCGGTTAAGCGTGTAAGAAAGAAACACAGTTACCAGGTAAGTTAGCACGTAAGTTAGCTGCAGCGGGGTGTGAAATACCTGCAAACAAACGTAAAGCAGCAGCATGGAAAGCAAGGTGATAAACCCACCCACTCCGATAAAACGTATAAATGCCTTGATGTTCATAGCCTTAGAGCTGCTCCAAAACACTGCTTATATAGGCAACTTCGTCTGCACTTAAATAGGGGTTCATGGGTAAACTAAGACAGGTTTGGGCGATATTTTCTGCTATAGGATAGCTGTGATGGGAAAACTCTTGATAGGCTTGTTGCTGGTGAGGCGGGATGGGGTAATGAATCATGGTGTTTATTCCTGCTTGCTTTAGAATGGCTTGCAGTTTATCCCTCTTTTCGTTTCTGATTACAAACTGGTGCCAGCAGGGTTT
>JALNXT010000367.1 GCA_023230245.1 Candidatus Cloacimonadota bacterium | reverse complement strand
ATCTTAATATCCATCCCGCGGGAAAGGCAGAGTAACCCACCGCGTACAGCGGCTTTGATACCGGCAGCATCGCCATCATACAGCATGGTAGCTCGGTTGCTAAAGCGAACTAACAGAGTAATTTGGTCTTCTGTTAAAGCCGTTCCAAGGCTGGCGACGGCATTGTTGAAGCCGCTTTCAAAGAGGCGTAAAAAGTCAAAGTAGCCTTCGCAGACCAGGGTGTTTCCCGCTTTACTGAGATTATATTTGGTTTTGAACAAGCCATAAAGCTCTTTACCTTTGGTGTACAGCTCAGTGCCGGGGGAATTGAAGTATTTGCCTACTCCTGGTTTATCTTCCAACAGCCTGCCACCAAAGGCAATAACTTCACCAAAACTATTGTGAATGGGGAAGATTAGCCGATCTCGAAACATATCTGACAATCCACCGGAATAGTTGCCAAATAAGCCGGATTCCTTTAGTAGGGATACTCCCAAGCCTTCTTTCATCAGGTGGTTCAGCAAAGCCTTTTCGCTGTTCAGTGCGTAGCCGAGCTGCAGTTCCTTTGCCGTATCAGGTGAAAAAGAACGTTTTTGCAGGTATTCCAAAACATGCTCGCCATGGGCAAACAGGTTGCTTGCAAAGAATTCGGCTGCCGATTTGTAAACTTGTAAGAGCTGTTCCCGCTTGGTGGACACGGTGCGGGTGCGTTCATGTTCAGGGATAGCAATGCCGGCACGTTGGGCAAGCTTTTTCACGGTTTCGATGAAACTTAGCTTTTCATAATCACCCACAAAGCCGAACACGTTTCCCGCCTTGCCACAGGCAAAACATTTGTAGATTTGCTTGGGCTGGCTAACGTAAAGCGATGGTTTGGTATCGTTATGAAAGGGGCAAATCCCGCGCCAATTCGTACCGACGTGTTTCAGAGGGAGGTAGCTTTGCACTACATCCACAATGTCGTTGGCTTGACGGATTTGATCTATTAAGCTTGGTTCCATTTCATCACTTCTTTTTTATTTAACAAAGAGTAAAAGAGAGAATGAGGCGGCTATAAACACACCAGCACTCCAGCACTCCATCACCTTGTCACTTTGTCATTTCATCACTTCTTTTTTATTTAACAAAGAGTAAAAGAGAGAATGAGGCGGCTATAAACACACCAGCACTTCATCACTTTGTCACTTCATCACTTTCTCACTTCTTGCTCATCCGAAGCCGTTTAGAACTGGCACTGCACAGGGTCTGCTCCTGATTCATCCCGATGAGATCCCGATCGGATCCCGATCAGTCCCACTTCGGATAAGCAAGGAACAGGCTGTTGTTCCTGCGGAAACAAATCCTGCTCTGCACTTCTTCACTTCTTTTTTATTTAACAAAGAGTAAAAGAGTAAAAGAGTAAAAAGAGAGAATGAGGCGGCTATAAACACGCCAGCACTCCATCACCTTGTCACTTAATCACTCCAGCACTTTTTCATCACAGCTTCACAATCGTTACGCCACTTCCGCCTTCATTCATGGGCGGTGTGCCTATTTCCAGGATTCCTTTACGACGCTTAAGGTAACTCTGCACTTTATTACGTAGCGCACCTGTGCCCTTACCATGTACGATGCGCAAGGTGTGTAAGCCGGCAAAGGCTGCGTCGTCTAGGAATTCATCGATCAGCGGTCTGGCTTCGTCGAAGGTAAGTCCCAGCAGCTTAAGTTCAAGTTTAGCTTTGGGGCTAACCGTGCTTTTAAGATAAACTTCGGTCTTTATTTCCTTGTTTACAGCCTTGGATGCATACAGACTCTCGGTCGGCGTTTTAAAGCTGATGCCGTTCATATCGACGGTTGCACTATCGCCAGAGATGGATACTATCACGGCTTCTGCATCAAAGTTCGCCAACCACACTTTGTCTCCGGGTTTGGGATTTGGCAATGGTTTATGCGTGTCGCATCCGCTGCTGATTAGCTCTGTCTGCAGCTCAGCACTCTTGACATTTACTTCATGCAATTTTCTTTCCGAAAGTGATTTGCGTTCGCTTTTGTCAAGTTTCTTAAGCTCGCTCAATTCTGCGGCATATATCTTCTGTTGGGAAATCATTTCTTTCTGCAGCTCTTTCAGATGGTTTTGCCTGCGTTGTTTCAGTTCTGCTTCCCAAACTGCTTCTTTATTTTCCAGTTCTTCAATCTTCACGCTGAGGTTACGGGTTTTCAGCTCGAATTGGTAGGTCTGCACGCTCAGCTTCTTCTTTTCTTCCTGCATCTTCTTCAGTAGGCTGGTGAAATCCTGATTCTGTCCGCCGGAAAGCTCTTTGGCACGTTCGATAAGCTCACTATCCAAACCCAGGGAAGCGGCAACTTCGATGGCAAAGCTATCCCCCGGAAAGCCGGGAACAAACTTGTAGGTGGGATGCAGGGATTTGAGGTCAAACTGCATGGAGGCATTCACGCAGTTGGGATGCTGCTCTCCGAATATTTTTAAGGAAGTGTAGTGCGTGGTAACAATTCCCAGACAGGCAAGCTCAGCAAAGCGTTCCAGAATGGCTTGCGCCAAAGCAGAGCCTTGTTGGGGATCGGTAGCTGCGCCGATTTCATCGATCAAAATCAAGCTGTCCGCATTGGCACCATGCAGCATCTTGCTGATTTTATCCAGGTGCGAGGAAAAAGTGGAGAGGGCGTTTTCGATGGATTGATCATCGCCGATATCGGCAAAAACATTGCTGAACATGCCAATTGTACTGTCCGCATCTGCCGGTACGGGAAGTCCCGATAAAGCCATCAGGGTAATCAAGCCAACCGCTTTCATCAGCACAGTCTTGCCGCCGGTATTAGGCCCGCTGAGGATCACGATCTTATGCTCTTCACCCAG
>JALNXT010000366.1 GCA_023230245.1 Candidatus Cloacimonadota bacterium | reverse complement strand
ACATTTCTTCATGAATACGTCGCTCCCTCGCCCCATCAAATAGCAAAAGCTCTTGCACGCAATTTCGGCTGGACCATTGTCCCCTATGAAGATGCTGCCCTGAATATGCTCGGAATATCCACCCAGGTCCCCGCCTCATGGACATATGCTTCCGACGGCCCCTACAAAACATACGCATACGGAAATGTCACGATACAATTCAAGCATACATCAAATAAAGACATCACGAATCTTTCAGAAAAATCCGCACTTATCATTCAGGCATTGAAAGCGATCGGAAAAGATAAGATGAATGAAAAATTCATCAGACAATTATCCGACAGGCTCACCCCTGGAGAGAAAACATCCCTCTTAGAGGACACAAAGCGCTCATCTGCCTGGATTTCAGGAACGGTCAGACAGATCTGTGCATAAAAAACCATGAAAAATATTGCAAAACGCCCGGCAGAAGATCGTGAAGCATTATTCAGGAACACTGCGGGCAGGATGGGGATCAACGAGGCGATCATTGAGAAAGACTTCTGGGTCTGCTGGATGCTGGATTATCTTTTTCACGAATGTCCCTGGAAAAATAATCTGACCTTCAAGGGAGGAACGAGTTTATCAAAAGCATACGGACTGATCGATCGTTTTTCTGAGGATATCGATCTGATCCTTGACTGGTGTATTCTGGATTATGAAAAAGACGAACCCTGGAAGGATCGGACAAAGAATCAGCAGGATCACTTTAACAAAGAGGCCGACCGCCGTGCAGAGATATTTCTCGAGGATATATTTCTCCCGCAGATCCGAAACGATTTGTCAGAGGAACTTGGCAGTTCGGTAGATATGGGGATCCTGGATAATGATAAGCAGACCATAATCTTCAGGTATCCAAATGGTTTTTCCGATGCCTCGATCCTTCAGGAGATCCGTCTGGAGATAGGTCCTCTTGCAGCATGCACTCCAGCCGGCTGGGAGACGATCCAGCCGTACTCTGCTGAACAATATCCGAACCTGTTCGGGGAAAAGTCAACAGATGTGTTAACCGTACATCCCGAACGAACGTTCTGGGAAAAGATCCTCATCCTTCATAGTGTGGCAAATCTTCCGGAAGGAAAGCCGGTCCCCTTAAGATATTCGCGTCATTATTATGATGTCGTGAAAATGGGAGATTCAGAGGTAAAAACTAAGGCATTTGCCGATTTGGATCTATTAGGGATGGTAACAAAATTCAAAATGAAATTTTATCCTCTTTCATGGGCAAACTATGAGCAGGTTTTCGCGGGTGTTATCCATGTATTGCCTTCGGCGAGTCATATGGCTGATCTGAAGTCTGATTATTCCAGTATGCAGAGTATGATCTATGGGGATGTCCCGGATTTTGGAGAGATTCTTGAAAAGTTAGGGGAGCTTCAGGAAGAAATTCAACAATTGATGAAGACCAGATCTTAAATCTGACGCGGAGACCAACGCGACGGATATCTCCCGGCGCAAAAATACGAAAGCGTCCCCTCTGCTCTCTCCAACCGAATTTTGATTGACAAAAACGGAGAGGATGCAGATGGGGATCTGCCTATCTCCTCATTCAGTTTATCCCAAAAGTTGATCAGTTTTCCTTGCCGGCCGGCAAAGTTTCCATGAGGGCAAAGAAATGTTCAGGCTTACCGGTACTAAAATAGTCATTCTTCTTCCACGTGATTTATGCATGGTACGCGTTACTACTCAGTGTTTGTATATGATTTGTCCTGAAACTATTTCGCTTTGTTTCTTGCTATTACCTGGCCATTTTTACCTTGCCCTTCATACATCGTTGCAACTTTGTTGTGTGAATTGGGCGGCATCTTTCCAACGCGAGCATCGCAATTAAACCTTTCATACATGAATCTCTTATCAGGAAAATTCACAAAATGCAAAGGACAGAAATATTCATCTGGAGCATCTCGCTGCAAAATACCTCTCGGATCAAAAAGTCAGATAGTATTTTTATCAAAGAGAATAATCAATACTAAACAAACATATAATCACCCCACCCCCCACCTCCACGAAAACAGAAATGAAAAAAATACTAATAACCGGCCCGTCTCCTCCAGACGAAATGAAGACGTTAATGAAAAATCAGGGCTATGAGATCCTATCTCCCGGAGTACTAAAGGAAGATGAGATCATCGATGCATTAGTTGGAGTGGATGCTTATATTCCCGGCGGGGAAGACATGGTTACTGAAAGAATTATCAAATCTGCGAAGAATACCCTCAAAGTAATATCGTTTAACGGCGTGGGATATGGATATTATGTGGATGTACCGGCAGCAAAAAAACATAATATTGCCGTGACCTATGTTCCGCATGCCAATTCATTAGCAGTCGCTGAATTCACCGTGGCTCTCATCCTGACCCTCATGAAAAAAATACCTATTATGAATAAAGAGACGAAATCCGGTTCATGGCACAAGTATGTATCCCAGGATGTGTCTGGTAAAACGATAGGTATTGTTGGAATGGGAAGTATAGGCAGGTTGGTTGCAAAGAAAATGTACTACGGGTTTGGGTGTAAAATACTCTATTACAGCAGAACCCGTGAGTCTGACATTGAACAGGAATTAGATGCAGAATTTGTAGAATTGCATGAATTATGTCGTTTATCGGATGTAATTACACTGCACACCCCTTATACTTCTGAGACTCGATATATAATCGATGAAAAATGCATTAATGTAATGAATCGGGACACAGTTTTAATTAATACCGCCAGGGCCGAGCTCGTATCACCAATTGCTTTACGAGACGCATTAGTTTCGAGTAAGATCAATGCTGCTGCCTTTGACTGTTATTATTCCGGAAAGGTACCCTCTGATACATC
>JALNXT010000365.1 GCA_023230245.1 Candidatus Cloacimonadota bacterium | reverse complement strand
ATATCCATCACCAGTTGCCAATCCTCTTCCCTCATGCGAAGGAGAAGGTTGTCCCGCGTTACACCTGCATTGTTCACCAGACAGTCTATGGCGCCATGCTGAGTAATGATATCGGCAAAGATGGTTTCGATTCCGGCACTATCGGTAACATTGCCGGTGTAACCGAAGGCAGTTCCGCCATGGTTGTTTAGGGATTTCACGGCACTATCTACAGCATCAGGCATGATATCTATGATGATTACTTTGGCTTTTTGGGAAACAAAAGCTTCGGCAATGGCATAACCAATGCCCCTAGCTGCTCCGGTAATTACTACTACTCTATTTGCTAAGTTATTTGTCATTTTAACTCCATGAACGTGATTCAGTTTTTATTCGTATCATCTTATGGCTGAAACAACAGCATCCACATCTTCTATTTTGTCAATGGAAAAAAGCTCCACTTCCTTATTGATGTTCTTGATCATCCCACACAGTACTTTTTGGGGGCCAAACTCTATAAACCGCTGCACCCCTTGGGCAACCATAAACTCCACACTTTCCACCCATCGCACGGGAGAGATAATCTGCTTGGCAAGCTTTTCGCGTTCCTTCGCTGCATCCATGCAAGGCAAGGCATCATAGTTTGAAACCACAGGGATGGTGCCATCGCGGAAGCTTAAGGCTTTCATTTCTTCATGAAGCCAAAGACTGGCTTTAGCGATTAAAGGAGTGTGAAAAGGGCCTCCCACTATTAGAGGAAGAACTCTCTTTGCGCCCTTGCTCTTGGCAAGCTCACCTGCTGCTGCCACGCCTTCTGCGGTGCCGGAGATTACGGTTTGGATAGGAGTGTTAAAGTTTACCGCCTGCACTAAGCCGGTGGAAGATGCCTCTGTGCATATATCCACCACCTTTTGGGCATCCAATCCTATGATGGCAGACATAGCAAAGGGAATTCCAGCGTTGGCTTTGATCATATATTCCCCGCGTTTGTGCACCAAATGCATGGCTTCGGCAGTAGTCAATATACCAGAAGCTACTACAGCACTGAATTCGCCCAGTGAGTGACCGGCAACATAGCTTGGCACTATCTTGCTGTGGGCTTGGAAACGTCTTAAAGCAGCAATACTGTGAAAGAGAATGGCGGGCTGTGTGTAGCTTGTTTGTTTTAGGCTTTCTTCTGGTCCTTCTTGCATCACCTGTTTTAGGTTCGTCTGATGCTCTTTATCGAAAGCATCAATCACTTCCAGATTATGCGGATCGCTTTGGATAAAATCCATCGCCATGCCTATGTACTGAGCACCTTGTCCGGGGAAAACAAAAGCAGTCTTCATCTAAATCCTCGCTTCTTGCTTAATACCTGGCTAATACGCTTCCCCAGGTAATACCTGCTCCAAAAGAGGTAAGCAGGATAATATCACCCCGGCGGATCTTCTTGTTGCGAATAGCTTCATCGGTGGCAATAGGAATAGTGGCAGAGGAGGTATTGCCATATTTCTCGATGTTTACAATAACTTTACTCATGGGAACGCGCATCTTATCGGCAAGACCTTCAATAATCCTCAAGTTAGCCTGATGTGGGATAACCCAATCTATATCTGCAACGCTAAGGTTGTTACGCTTAAGCAATTCCTCAGATGAGGCATACATGGATTTGATGGCATTCTTATAGATGCGGTTTCCTTCCATGTAAACTGTATGCAGGTTGGCATCTACGCTGGCATGTGAAGCTGGCATCCGGGAACCACCTGCTTGTTGGATCAGAAGCTCTCCCAGGCTGCCATCGGCATCTATCTTGGTATCAATAATGCGGGAGATATCGCTTGGTTCTGCACGGCTGACTATGGTTGCCCCCGAGCCATCACCAAAAAGCACGCAGGTATTGCGGTCTGTCCAGTTGGTTATTTTGGTAAGCACTTCCACGCCGATAACCAATACATGCTTGGCAATACCGTTTTCCACATACTGCCTGGCTACATCCAAGGCGTATATAAAACCGGTGCAACCTGCCGATACGTCAAAAGCAGGAACGTTCTTTAAGCCCAATTTCGCCTGCACAACGCAAGCAGTGGAAGGGAAGGGATGATCGCCAGTGATAGTGGCGACAATAATTAAATCTATATCTTTGTATTTAACGTTGGAGCTTTCGATAGCGTTTATTGCCGCTTGGTGGGCAAAATCACTGGCTGCCTCTGTTTCTGAGGCAATATGGCGTTCAGACATCCCTGTACGGGAACGAATCCATTCGTCGGTAGTATCAACGATCTTTTCCAGATCAAAGTTAGTCAATATTTTCTTGGGGGCATAGCTTCCGAAGGAAGAGAACTTAGCATGATAAAGCATTATGAAATCCTCTCATAGTATTCTTTGGTATGGTTTATGAAACCGGATTTAGCAATACGATCTGCAAAGCGAATAGCGTTTTTCATGGCTTTAGCATTGCTACGTCCGTGTGAAACCACCGTAAGACCATTCAATCCCACCAGTAAAGCGCCACCATATTCCGTATGATCCAGTTTCTTCTTCATATAAGTATAAACCGGATAGGACAGTATGGCACCTAATTTCGCAATCCAATCTTTATTTATCTGTTCTTTCAGAATCTCAAATATCGAAAAACCGACACCCTCAATGGTTTTTAATACCACGTTGCCCACAAAACCATCGCATACAATAACGTCTGTAACACCGCTGATAACGTCCTTACCCTCTATGTTGCCGACAAAATTGATATCAGGGCAAGTGCTTAGAAGCTGATAAGCTTGCTTGGTTATGGCATTTCCTTTGGCACTTTCTTCTCCGATGTTCAGCAAGGATATTCTGGGGCGAGCTTGCTTGAAAAAGAACTCGAAATAGATGCTACCAAGCTGGGCAAATT
>JALNXT010000015.1 GCA_023230245.1 Candidatus Cloacimonadota bacterium | reverse complement strand
CGATACATTTCGGATAAGTAATCTCCAGAGCTTTGAGTTTATCCTTGGAAAACACAAACAATGGCAATAACTCCACTATTTGGGCAGAGCGAAAGTAATTACCATCTGTTGAGGCTTTTAGGGTACTAAGACCTCCATCACCAAAGTTGTTTTTACGGATGCTTAGCTTCAAATCGGCAAAGTCCTTATCCTGCATTGCCCCTATCTTTGATTTCATTGGCGCGGATGGGTTTACATTTATGGTGATGTTTGATCCTGCATCAGAAGGGTTTACCACCACTATTTGTGATTCTGAGAGAGAGGTGTAAGCTAGGTCATTTGCTATTTTACGAATCTCATCCAGCAGTTTTTGTGCTGCGAACCTTTCGCCTTTGTACAATTGGCTAATATAGCTCATCTGAAGCTTATCGATGCGATTAGTTAGCTTCTTCAGTAGTGCTTGGCGGTTATTTGGAAGGCGTTCGTAGGCCTCGCTATCCTTAGAATTATCCATAGCCTTATCGCTGATTTCCTCTCCCCAAAGAGCGGAAAAACCGAGCAGCAACATCAGGCTAAACAGCAACATGATTAGCCCTTTTGCCGAGTGTTTCAAGTTCTGCGTATTGCTTATTGAAAACATATCGTTACCTCTTTTATGAGCTTATATTCTATTTTAAACAATACTTGCAAACTTGCTAAAGCTGTCAATTTCTTTTTGTTAACGCACAAGTTCTTGACACGATTTGCAGCTTTTGTCATTCTGTCCCCAAAATAATAATGTCTTCTGGGAGAAACTATGATTACTGTTTACATAAACGGCAAAGCCACTCAGGTGCTTAAAAACACCAAAGTCCTTCATGCCTGCACCAAAGCAGGTTTCCACGTTCCACATTTGTGCTATCATGAAGATTTACCAGCTTTCGGTAATTGCGGAGTGTGTGTGGTGGAAATAAACGGCAGAATATTGCGCTCTTGCTCCACACCCTGCGAAGAAGGCATGCAGATTACCACTACTGGCAAGAAACTATTAGATTTGCGCCGTGATGCGCTGGAAATAATCCTCTCCAACCACCCCAATAACTGCCCAGAATGTATCAAAAACGGACGCTGCGAATTGCAAGACCTCGCTCAGGAACTTGCCATCCGCCACATGAACCTCAAGAAGATACACCGCAAATACAAAGGCAGAGACGTATCCTCCGTAGCCATTACTTTAGATCCTTCCTACTGCGTCCAGTGCGGACGCTGCGTTTATGTTTGCAACGAGATTCAGGATGTGCACGCGCTGGAAAATTCCGAGCGTGGTATTAACACCTTTGTGGGGCCTACCTTCGATCGTCCTTTGGCAGATTCCGAATGCGTCAAGTGCGGCCAATGCAGTGCCTACTGTCCCGTCGCCGCCATCTATGAAGCCGACGATTCCGATGCTCTGTGGGCAGCGTTGGATAATAAGGATATGGTGCTGGTAGCGCAAGAAGCTCCAGCCGTACGCGTAGCCCTGGGCGAAGAGTTTGGCATGAAGCCCGGCACCAACGTGAAGGGTAAGATGTACACTGCGCTGCGTGAATTGGGCTTTGAATACGTGTTCGATACCAATTTCGGGGCAGACCTCACCATCATGGAAGAAGCCAGCGAATTTGTGCACCTCTTTAAGGAACACCCAGAAGAGTTCCCGCTGATCACCACCTGCTGCCCGTCCTGGGTGGATTATCTGGAGAAGTTCCACAGCGATCTGATCCCCCATTTCTCCTCCTCCAAATCCCCGCATCAAATGGTGGGCACCATCGTAAAAACCTATTGGGCAGAGAAGATGAAGATAGACCCTAAGAAGATTTTCTTGGTTTCCGTGATGCCCTGCACCGCCAAGAAATATGAAATAGAACGCATGGAAGATATGTACGCCTCTGGCTATAAAGACGTGGATTTAACCATCACCACCCGCGAGTTGGCACGGATGCTGAAGACTCGGGGCATAGATTTGGCAAAGCTGGAAGATGGCATTGCCGATAATCCCTTAGGCGAATACAGCGGCGCAGGAACCATCTTCGGTGCTACCGGCGGAGTGATGGAAGCAGCCCTTAGAACGGCTTACTACTTTGCCACCGGCAGCGAACTTCCCGATCCTAAGATAGACTTCGTGCGCGGCGCGAAAGGCATTAAGAAAGGCAAGATAGAACTACTGGGTAAAGAAATCCGCATCGGAGTAGCCTCCGGCTTAGGTAACGTGAGCAAACTGATGAATGAAATACGCGACGCCAAAACCAAAGGCATCGAACCCCCTTACCATTTTGTGGAAGTGATGGCTTGCAGCGGTGGCTGTGTGGGTGGCGGCGGACAGCCCTACCGAAGCACCAACCGCATCCGTCTTGCCCGCGCCAAAGGTCTCTATAGAGAAGACGAACAAAGTGAGCGTCGTGAATCCCACAACAACGAATCTATCCAGAAACTGTATGAGAACTTCCTCGGTAAGCCGAACTCCCCTAAAGCCAAGAAGTTGCTGCACACCAGCTATATCGCGCATCCCATCAAACTAACAAACAAATAGTTAGGCATTTAAGAGGAGAAAGCCCCATGGATATGAAAACCTTTGGATACCTGTATTACAAAGCACGTGGCTACGAACCGGAAGCCATCCTGCGCGAAGCAGAACTTAGCGAAGAAGAATACAATTTCTTCGAAAAAAACCTGAGTACCGTTCTTGCAGAGATTGAAGAATGCCGTCCGCAAGCGGAAAAGATTGGTACAGATTTCGTGCGCTTAACCCGCTACATCTACGAGCGGGAGAGCGACCAATCCATGAACTTCACCCGTCCCGATGCTGTGAAGGTGCGTGCCGGAGAGTTAGTTGCCTTACCTGCGATCGGTAAGATTGAAATGCCAGGCATTACCCTGCAAAAAGCTATTGAGCAGCGGCGCAGTTTGCGTAAATACTCCGACCAAGCTCTTAGTATGGATGAGCTTTCCTTCCTGCTTTGGGCTTCTTCCTGGGCGAGGGATTTCCGCAGCAATGAGCGCATGGAGATAACCTTGCGCAACGTTCCCTCCGCCGGAGCGCGCCATCCCCTGGAGACTTATGTGGATATCCGCCGCGTGGAAGGGATAAAGCCCGGTTTGTATTACTATCATCCCATCAAACACTGTTTGGTGTTGCTAGACGCCAGCGAAGCCAAAGCCATACAGATTTTTGAAGGCTGCATGAGACAGGAAATGATCGGCACCGCAGCCCTTAACATTATTCTAAGTGCCGTGCCCTATCGAACCGTTTGGCGATATGGTCAGCGTGGCTACCGTTATCTGTATATGGATGCGGGACACGTGGGACAGAACATTCAGCTTGCCTCCGAAGCCATTGGGGGCGGATCCTGCATGATTGGTGCATATTTGGACGAAGCTATGAACGATGCCCTCGGGATAGATGGCGTGGAAGAATTCGTGATCTACGTCGCCAGTGTAGGCAAGAAATGCAGCGATTAACCTTGGTTATTTTGTTGCATTTCTCTTGCAAGCATTTCCCTCTCATTGCCCACCATAAGGGCAATGGGTGGGCAATGATAGGGGAATGCTTGCAGGACAGCCCTTGGAGTATGCCAACAGTGATATTATTATAAGCGTTTTAAGCAAAATAGTTTGTTGAACATAAAATAAAAGTTGAATTGGCTTCAATTTAGCTTTACAATAATAGAGGAATTAAAATAGTTACCCTCATGCGTGAAATTGATTTACGCTATAGTTGTGTATTATTGTGTTTTGTGTATTAGAGCCTAAATAAAGGACTCTACTAATGTGAATCTAATCTAATTAGCCTCAAGGAGAAAACAATGAAGAAAACATTGCTCTTAACCGTGTTCCTCGTCCTTTTAATGGGAATGATGAGCAGCCTTTTTGCACAAACCATTATAACTGTTGGTGAGGGAACTGCCACCAATACCACCTCCGGCATTCCCACTCCTTACGGAACCTTTTATAAGAACTTTCGTCAGCAATACCTGATTCTTGCCAGCGAGCTGGAAAATGCCGGAGGTGGAACTGGAAACATAAGCTCCGTCGCCTTCAACGTTCAAACTCCAAATACTTGCTCTCCCATGCCCGGCTTTACCATTAGAATGAAGCAGACTGCGCAGACCACCCTAACCACCACTTTTGAGGTGGGCGATTATACCACTGTATTCTCTTCCACTGAGTATCTACCCGTTGCAGGATGGAATATTCACACTCTCACCACACCTTTTAATTGGAACGGTGGCTCTAATATCCTTGTGGATATCATAACAACCTTAATCCCCGGTAGTTACACCCAGAATGCCTCTGTGTTCTACACGCCCACAACCTTCCAGAGTTCACTGCGTTTCCAAAGTGATTCTGTGGATGCCGCAACATCCGCAACTGGAACGCTTAGCACATACCGTGCTAACATCCAGTTCAATATGCCTTCCATTGTGGTTACCAACCCACCTAACCCCTCAATTTTAGTATCTCCTGCTAATGCAGCAATTTTAGTAAACCCAAATACCAACTTGAACTGGCAAAGCGGGGGAGGACTTCCCACCGGTTATCGCTTGTCCCTGGGGACAAATAACCCTCCCACCAACCTGATTAACAACCAGGATATGGGGCTGGTTAACACTTATGACCCTCCCACCGACTTAAACTTAGCCACTACCTACTATTGGAAAATAGTTCCCTATAATGCCATTGGCAATGCCACAAACTGCCCTGTGTGGAGCTTTACAACTTATGGTGACCCCACGATTACAACTCTGCCATACAATCAGAATTGGGATTTGGTAACTATCCCAGACCTGCCATTCGATTGGAGCAGCATTTATCAGGCTACAGTAACCACAGGTTATGTGAAGACCGTAACCACTACTCCACAAAGCACCCCCAACTGCGTTGCTATGTATAACCCCACCGATGTAAATACTATAGCCATGCTTATCGCACCGCCTTTAAGCACTGCTTTGGCAGCTAATACCGTGCGGGTGAAGTTTTACGCAAAAGGCAGCACATCTTATGCAATTAAAGTAGGTGTGATGACCAGCCCCACCGATCCTGCTACCTTTGTGGAAGTCCAGACTATTACCCTTACTTCCGCATGGGTGCAGTATTCTGTGCCTTTAACTACCTACGCAGGAACGGGTAAATATATTGCCTTTAAACACGCCAGTAGCTCGTCTTCGCAAACCATCTATATCGATGGTGTTGATTTTGAATTGATTGCAGCTAATGACCTTGCTGCTGTTAATGTGGTGGGTAACTCTACTCCCAGCATGAACAACCCTGCTGTTTATACGGTAAATGTGTTCAATAACGGCACCGCCAGCCAAAGCACCTATAGCGTTAAGCTATATAATGCTGCTGGTACCGAGCTTGCCACTGCTGCCGGTACTACCGTAGCAGCCGGTGCAACAGTTGGTGTTCCGCTTACCTGGACACCCGCCGCAGAAGGGCCTGTTGTCCTCTATGGCAAGGTTATCCTTGCCGGCGACATAAACGCTGCAAACAACCAAACTCCTAACCTCAATATTACCGTAATGCCAGCTGGTATTCTATCGGTAACTATTGGCGATGGCGGTACTAATGCCCGCATGCCGATCGATATGTACTACAAGAATAGCGTGAATCAAACCCTGTACTTCCCTGACGAAATTGGGATGATAGGCAACATCCTTTCGCTAAGCTTATACAATAATTTCACCTCCACCACTATTGGTAGCAAACCCATTAAAATCTGGATGGGGACTACCACCCAAAACGATCTTTCCGCTGGCTGGATACCGGCAAGTCAGATGACTTTGGTGTTCGATGGATCGATAGAATTCCCTAGTGGCGAAAATACCCTCACTTTCCCATTATCAGTTCCCTTTGCTTATGCTGGAGGAAACCTCGTGATCATGTGGCATCGCCCTTTGGATACTGGATATTTCAGCAGTTTGGATTATTTCAAATGCCAAATTGTGGGTACAAACCGTGCTCTGAATATCTACAACGATACTACTGTTTATGATCCCAACGCCATGCCTGCAGGAACCTTGACGGGAACATTCCCCAAGATCTCACTGGTTATGACTCCCATGACCGGCGACCCTGTCTTCATGGTAACTCCTGCCACTAAAGACTTTGGTACGGTGCTAATAAATACCACCAACAACCAAAGCTTCAGCGTGGTTAATGCCGGTGGCGGATCGCTTACTATAAATAGCGTAACAATCAGCGGTAGCCCCATGTATAGCCTGCAAAATGTCCCTACTCTGCCTGTAAGCCTAAACACAGGACAGACGATGCTTTTTACCGCCAGATATAGCCCCACCGCAGCAGGAACTCATGCTGCCACAATTACTATTACCGACAATCTGGCACGCAGCTATGAGATAAAAGTGAACCCCGCTGCAAGCCGTGAGAACAGAGGCAGCGAAAGCCGTGTTGCTCACACTGTCGCCCTTAGCGGCAATTGCATCGATACCACGATAAATGCGCTGCCCTATGCGCAGGCTTTTGATGCTGTAACGGCACCTGCCTTACCTCCAGATTGGAGCAGCATTTACCAAGCTAGTGTAACAACCGGTTATGTGAAAACCGTTACCACTACTCCGCAAAGCGCACCCAACTGCGTTACTATATACAATTCCAGTGACGCAGCAGCCATCGCCATGCTTATCGCACCACCTTTGAATGCTACCATGGCAACTAACACCGTGCGGGTGAAGTTCTACGGAAAGGGCGCTACGACTTACGCAATTAAAGTAGGCGTGATGACCAGCCCCACCGATCCTGCTACCTTTGTGGAAGTCCAGACTATTACCCTTACAGCTGCATGGGTGCAGTACTCTGTGCCCTTAACTACTTACGCCGGAACTGGTAAATACATTGCCTTTAAACACGCTAATAACTCCACTTCGCAAACCATCTATGTTGACACTGTGGAATTAGAAGTGATTGCACCCAATGACCTTGCTGCTGTTAACGTGGTAGGCAACTCTACCCCCAGTATGAATAGTGCGGCTGTCTATACGGTTAATGTGTTCAACAATGGCACCGCCAGCCAAAGCACCTATAGCGTTAAGCTGATGAGCGGAACCACAGAACTTGCCAGCGTAGCCGGGCCTACTATTGCTCCAGCCGCAACTCAGAGCGTGGTTCTCCAATGGACTCCTAGCACCGCAGGCTCTGCGACTTTATATGGCAAAGTGGTTTTAGCCGGAGATGCAAACACCACCAACAACGAAACCGCTCCCTTCAGCGTCTTTGTGGTAAGCCCCGGCTTAGTAGGCATCACAATTGGTGATGGCACTGCTGTAAATACCACAACTGGTGTCCCTACGCCTTATGGCACCTACATGAAGAACTTCCATCAGCAATTTCTTGTGCTTGCTTCCGAGCTCAACGATGAAGGAGGCGGAGCCGGAAACATCAACTCTATCGCCTTTAATGTTCAAGCCTTGAACAACTGTTCAGCGATGACCAACTACAGAATCCGGATCAAAACTACAACCCAGACTGTCTTATCCACCACTTTTGAGACCGGAGATTATCAGCAAGTGTTTCAGGCTACAGAATTTATGCCTATCTCAGGCTTGAACATGCATATTTTCAGCACTCCCTTTGTTTGGGATGGTGCTGCCAACCTGCTAATCGATATTTTAACCGATCTTATTCCAGGCGCTTATACCCAGAATGCCTCGGTGCCTTATACTGCAACCAGTTTCAACAGCTCGCTGCGCTATCAAAGCGATACTGCTGCTGCCGATGCTTCTGCCACCGGCACCATTTCTGTAAATCGCTCCAACATGCAGTTCGTGATGCAGGCTCAGAATACGATAGACATGAAAGCTGTTACAATTACCGGACCAACCACACCAAACGTAAATTCCCCCGTGAACTACACGATCTCGGTAAAGAACTACAGCCCCACTGCCCAAAGCAACTATACGGTAAAACTGATGAAAATCGGTGGTGTAGAACTTGCCAGCGTACCCGGCACGTCTATCAACCCCCAACAAACCCTTGAATTCACTTTACCTTGGACACCCACCGTAGTGGGCGAAACTGAACTTTATGGAAAGGTTGTATTGGTAGGTGATGAAACCCCTGCCAACGATGAAACAGCTCACCTTACCGTGGTCGTGATGGCAGAAGGTTTGTTAGTTGCGGAAATTGGCACAGGCACCACCACTAATACTATAACTGGCGTACCTACCCCCTATGGTACTTATTACAAATCTTTCCATCAGCAATTCCTTTACAAAGCCAGTGAATTATATGCTGCTAATGCAGCACCTGGGCTTATTACGGCACTCGCTTTCAATGTGCTGAATCTGGACACCTGCTTGCCTATGCCCAATTACACTATACGGGTGAAGAATACCACTCAGCAAGCCCTCAGCACTACTTTTGAAGTTGGTGATTACACTACTGTATGGCACAGTGATTCATTTATGCCCACTACTGATTGGAACATTCATGCCTTTACCACACCATTCTTCTGGGACGGCGTTTCAAATCTGCTGATAGATATCAACACCGATATGATTGCTGGAACCATTACTCATAATGCTCTGGTGCCCTATACTCCTGCTGGCTATAACAGCTCCCTGCGTTACCAGAGTGATTCTGTAAATGCTGGCGCCACACTCACAGGAACAGTTTCTGTGAACCGCTCCAATATCCGCTTCTTCATGATGTTGGAGGATATGGGCAGCCTCAGCGGCGTTGTAAGCGCTGGAGGCACTCCTCTGGCTGGCGCAGAGATCGTGGTAGCAAATACCGTATTCCACACCACATCCGCTGCCGATGGTAGCTACAGCTTGCCTCATGTTCCCATTGGAACTCGGAGTGTTACCGCTTCCAAGCTGGGCTACGAAAACGTAACCCTGCCCGCAGTTATTGTTGATGGGCAGAATACAGTGCTAAACTTCGTGCTTCCCCCTTCCATTACAATTTCCGTAACAGGCTTTGTAGTTGGCAGCGATGCACCTACTTTAGGGCTGGGTGGAGCTACTGTGCACCTTGATGGCGCGCTGGATTTTGATGGCACTGCTGATGCCACAGGCCACTTCACCGTAACTAATGTACTCTCTGGGAATAACTATGCTTATACCATAGTAAAAACAGGTTATGCAAACCTCACTGGCAACATTACTGTTGCCGCAAGTAATTATAATATGGGAACCTTGGTAATGAGCGAACTTGCTCTACCTCCTGCGCATATTACTGCAACCGAAAACGCTGCTCACACGCAAGTTAGCTTAACGTGGCGCGCTCCGGGAGCAACCGGTGGCGGTGGAGCAGGGGATTTTGAGCTGGATAATGGAGGCTGGGTCTCCAGTGGATACGGAGACTGGCAATGGGACAACAATTATAACGTCGCCAACCACGTGGATATCGACACCTATGTGGATTCTCCTCCCTCCGCAGCACATTCCGGAACCGGGATGTGGGGCACAGTATTAACGGGCGGATATGCCAATTCCGGAGCCTGGTCGTACTTGAAAAAGACTTTCAACCTTAGTGGTGTTGTTAATCCAGCGCTGGATATTTGGCACTATATGGATGGCTATAACACCTGGGATTATGGCTTAGTCAAGGTGAACGGCAACACCGTTTGGGGTAGCAGTGCCCTGGCAGTATTTATGCCCTGGCAAAACTTGGTTATTGACCTCTCTGCATACGCCAATCAGAGCAATGTGGAGATCAGCTTCGAGTGGTATGCCACAACCACAGTGTCCTACTCGGGCTGGTATATAGATGATGTTTATGTGGGTGCTGCACGCAGCTTTGCCCTGAATTATCCGCTGTCTATACCCACAAATTATGTACGTGGACGCTCGGAAGTTGCGGAAACTATTAACCGTCGCCTGCCAAACTTCAATTTATCCACATCCAACACCCGCTCCAACCAAAGAGCCTTGAACGGCTACAAAGCCTGGCGTTTGCTGCAGGGTAATGAAACTAATGAAACTACATGGACACTGTTAACCGCTGCCACAATCACCGACACTACCCTTACCGATACAGCTTGGGGTACTCTGCCCGATGGCATTTATAAATGGGCAGTGAAAGGCATATACACCAACAATATGCAAGGTCCAGCAGGGTTTTCCAATATACTCCGTATCCTGCGTAACGACTTGACTGCTATATCCGTTTCGGGTAACGCAAGCCCCACAGCCGGAACTCCAAGTATTTATACGGTAGTAATAAAAAACACGGGAACAATGCCCAAAGCAGCCGGAGCTTACACGGTAAAACTGATGAGTGGAGCTACAGAACTGGCTTCTGTATCCGGCCCCGCAATTGCTCCGGGTGAGCAATTATCAGTTGCCATTAGTTGGTCACCCACAACGGCAGGGGCTTTGGCCTTAGCCGGTAAGGTTGTACTAACTGGTGATTCAGTTCCTGCCAACGATCAGACACCCATTATAAACGTTCTCGTGCTACCTGCTGGCACTTGGGCTATCACTGTGGGTGAAGGAAATCAGCTTGCCAAGGTTCCCATAAATGCGTATTATAAGAGCAGCCTGTTCCAGATGATCATCTATCCCGCGGAATTGGGCAATTTCGTCGGTTCCGTAAACGGGATCCAGTTCTATAACAACTTCGTGAGTAACCTGACCGATATCCATACCAAGATTTGGTTCCAAACCACAACTTTGGAAAATCTCGCGAGTGGCTGGGTTCCCATTACCGGTGCTTCTACCCTGGTATTCGATGGTAACGTGAATTATCCCTCGGGTGAAAACACAGTTTCCATCCCCTTCGCTGATTCTTTCTTGTATTTGAATGGTGAAAACCTACTCATAACTGTTCAGAGACCACTGGAAGCATTAGCTCACAATACTAATGACAGATTCAAAGCACAAACCATCGGCAGCAACCGGGCTCGTATAATACAAAGCGATTCGATAGAATATGATCCAACCACCCCGCCCACCACTGGAGTTACATCTGGTCAATTCCCGATGACCACCTTCCTGGTTATCCCCGGCGGAGTTGGGCACATCAATGGTATCGTGCTTGGCGAAGGTAACCAACCTTTACAAGGTGTGGCGGTACAGATTCCTAATTCTACTTACAGTGCAACAACTAATGCTGATGGGTACTACCAGATTCATAACATTCTACCCAATACCTACAGTCTCAGCTTCAGTAAGTATGGCTACGTTAGCCAAACCCAAACCTTTACTCTGGAAGAAGATGAAACTGAAACAATCAACCTTACTCTTGTCCCCATGGCTTCTGTTAGCCTCAGTGGTACTATTCTTGCCAGCGATACCGCTGCCGGATTAGGAAACGTTACCATCCAGTTCAGCGGATATCAGAGCTACACGGCTACTACATTAGCCAATGGCAGCTTCACTATTCCTGCCGTTTACGCCAACCAGAGCTACACCTATGTCGCTTCATGCCCTGGTTACAGAAACGCCACCGGAACCGTAAACGTTGCCGCAATAAACCACACAATACCTGCGATAACCTTAAATGAAATAGCATTTGCGCCTTACGGCGTAGTTGCCGAGCTTAATACTGCCCAAACCGAAGCTCAGCTTGTCTGGCAGGCACCCAATCCCCAAGCCGTGGATGTGATGGAAAGCTTCGAAGCTACCACCTTCCCGCCTGCTAACTGGACTCAAATAATCAACAACACTGGGGTCGCCAACGATAATGGCGTACTGCCTACCTGGTGCAGCTTTGGGACTAAGGATTACTACGGTTTTCCCGCTGTGCCAACCAACGGCAGCAAACAAGCAGGGATTGGCTTTGTCTATTCTCACCAAGACGAATGGCTGATAACCCATCCCTTCTATTGCCCACCGGAAGCGATATTCACCTTCAGCACCTTCGTGTTCCGCGGATCGGCGCAAGGCGATCACTACTATGTGAAAATCTCACCCGATAACGGTATCAACTGGACGGTGCTGTGGGATGCCACAACCCTCTCAGGAGGTTATACCACAGCCCCATTGCTGGTAACCCTTAATTTGGCTCAGTATGGCGGACAGCAGATTAAGATTGCCTTCCATGCCGATGATCCAGCTACTGATGATGGTTTGTGGTACGATTGGTATATCGATAACATCAAAATTACCAATGAAGTAACATCCCTGAGCTTCAACCCCGAAGAGATGGCGGTGCAATCTGTTTCCCATACCCGCTCCGTGCAAAATACAAAGACCAGGGGCGCAGGAACAGAAAGGGCTGCGATGGCTACCAATGCTACCGATAGCCGTGCCCTCACCGGGTACAAGGTATGGCGTCTGCGAGCTGGACAAGAGACTAACGAGACCCTCTGGAATCTCTTAAATACCGAGGCTATTCCTACTCCCGCTTACAACGATGCAGGCTGGAATTCTCTTAGTAACGGAACCTATCGCTGGGCGGTGAAGGCAATCTACACCAATGGTGTAGCCTCCATTCCCGTGCTATCTAATCCCCTTACCAGGAATGTATCATCCGGCACTATTTCGGGCGTGGTTCGCAAACCCAATAACCAGCCTTTAGCCGGTGCGACAGTTGCTGCGGGAGGAAATAGCACCATCACCAACAGCTCCGGTCTGTATAGTTTAAGTGTGCCAGTGGGAACTTACAGTGTTACCTGTACAGCCACTGGATACCTTGCCAACACCATCAATAATATTAACGTAATTGCCAACCAGAGTGTAACTGTGAACTTCATTATGATTGTCTCCGCTAACGAGGATGAGATCCTTCCTGTCACAGCTACCACACTGAATGGCAACTACCCCAACCCCTTCAATCCTGAAACCAGTATCAGCTATGCGATTAAAGATGCCGGAAACGTAAGCCTGGAAATCTATAACCTTAAGGGTCAAAGAGTTCGCAGCCTCGTTCACGGCACCCAGACTACCGGCCATTATCGCATCGTATTTGACGGTAAAGATGACCATGGACAGCCACTAAGCTCCGGCGTATATCTCTACCGCTTAACTACCGGAACCTACACTTCCACCCGTAAAATGATGCTGATGGAATAGTACAATTAACAAAAACCCTTAGATAGCAAAAGCCCCGAACCGAGGTTCGGGGCTTTTCTTTGGGGC
>JALNXT010000364.1 GCA_023230245.1 Candidatus Cloacimonadota bacterium | reverse complement strand
GGTCGCGAAGGTATCTTCGAGCTGCTTACCATAACCCCCGAAATCCGCAGCTTAATATTCCAAGGCGGGAATCAGGATCTTATTCGCGAATCCGCAGTAAACTCCGGGATGCGCACCTTGCATGATGCTGCTACGTCCAAAATGATTAGTGGTCTCACCACCATCCGCGAAGTCATCAAAATGACCGTGGTAGAATAATATAAACCAGTAAAAAAGGTAAACTGATATGCCAACTTTTGCATACATTGTTAAAGATGCCAAGGGCGCTAGAATTGAGGGAATGATAAAAGCCGACACTCTCGATATGGCAGTGGATAAGCTAGCCAAAGAAGGCAGCACTATCATCAGCGTAAAAGCTGCTGCTGAAGGTGCCTTCAAAGGTAAAATGTCGCTTTTCGATAAGCTCATGCTTACCATATACAAGATTCGCACCGGAGTAAGCCTTAAAACTTTGGTGTTTTTCACACGTCAGCTATCCACTATGTTTTCTGCCGGCTTGACCATCGAAAAAGCCATTACAGATCTCGAAAAAGAGGAAAAGCAAAAGAAGTTCTCCAGGGTTCTACGCAAACTGTCTGACGATATCCGTAAAGGATTCTCGCTCTCAGAAGCCATGGAGCAACATCCGGGTGTTTTTAATCCCTTGTATATAGCCTTAGTAAAAGCCGGTGAAGTATCGGGTACGCTGCATACGGTGTTGGACGAGCTTTCAGACTATCTGGAAAAGATAGAAGATACGCGTCGCAAAGTAACCAGTGCCATGGCTTACCCCGTATTTATGCTTATTTTCTTAATCGGCGTTGTGTGGGCGATGTTCTATTATATTATCCCCATGTTTGCTGCTGTTTATGCTGATTTCAATGCTGAACTCCCCACGCTTACAGTTATGGCGATTAAGATCAGTAATTTCATTGTAGCTCATGCGTTTGGTACTGTGTTACTAATTATCGTTGCGCTTTTTGGCCTATTTCTGGTTTATTTAACCGACCGTGGAAGATTCGTAATAGATGCGATGAAGCTTAAGATTCCTGTTATTGGAGCTGTGATAAACAATTCCATTATGAGCAAGTTTTCTCGCACTTTCAGCATTCTCATGGCAGCCGGTGTTCCGATTATGGACACCATGGAACTTACCGAGAATGTTGTGCAAAACGCTGTGGTAGAAGGAGCTGTTCGCAAAGCCAGAGTGATGGTGAAAGAAGGTTACGGGGTGGCAAATGCATTCCGCCGCACCGGTATGTTCCCTCCCACTTTGCTGCAAATGATTTCCACCGGTGAAGAAACTGGTGATATGGATAAATTGCTGGGAAAAGCTGCGCAGTTCTACGAGAAACTGGTGGATTCGGTTATTGACCGCCTCACCTCTCTTATTGAGCCAGCTCTTATCGTATTGATGGGTGTTGTAGTGGGCGGCATTATTGTCGTTATCTACCTGCCTATCTTCGATCTTGGTGAAGCCATATCCCAGGGTATGAAATAAGTATATCACATCTAATGATAAAACGACAGAGCCCGATGTTAAGCATCGGGCTTTGTTTTGTTGTCTGGCAATTTCTGGTATCTTTATCTATACTATGATTTCCTATTATTCCAGTTACGAGCTTAACAGTTGTTTTAACAGCATTACATTCAGCACAAACACAATTATCCCGATTGTCCACAGAAGGATGTTATCCATTTTGCTATTAGCGCGTTTCCCCATTACTCGCTTAGAGGATGTTAAGTAGATTTGTAAAAATATAGTGATCGGCAGTTGCACGCTTAGCAGCATTTGCGAATAAACTAACCCCATAAAGGGATCCGTAATAAACTGAATGATCAGCAGTGCCAGAATAAGTGTTATGCACACGCCTATTTTACTGTGCAGGTCTTTTATATCATAGGGTTCTTTAAAAATGCCGGCAAAGATAGTGCCGCCCGCCATTCCGGCTGTAACACTGGAAGCGATTCCTGCAAATAGCAATGCCAAGGCAAACACTACTGCTGCCGCATGCCCAAGTATGGGTCTTAGCATTGTTTGTGCCTGAGCTAATTCGGTAACGGCAATAGAGTGTGTAAAGAACGTTGCAGCGGCAACCAGGATCATCGCACTATTAATCGCCCATCCTATTCCCATGGCAAACACGGTATCTAAAAACTCATACCGGAGCTGATGCTTAATCACCTTATCATCTTGGATATTCCACTGTCTGCTTTGGATTATCTCAGAATGCAGAAACAAGTTATGAGGCATTACAACTGCTCCCAAAACACTCATCACGATTAGCATAGAGCCCTTGGGAATAACGGGTGCAACCCATCCTACAGCAGCCTGACCCCAGTTAATGTGGACTAAACTAAGTTCAAAGATAAACGAGACACCTATAATGGATACAAAACCGATAATATACTTCTCTAAAAGCTTATAGGAATTGGCATACAGCATCCATACTATTACCGCCACCACCAAAACGCTGCCAATCCTTATCGGGATATGAAACAGCATTTGCAGGGCTATGGCTCCCCCCAGAACTTCGGCAAGCGCTGTGAATATTGCTGCCAACACTGCTGTGCTCAACACTCCCACAGAAGCCCATTTGGGCATATAGGTGGAAGCTGCTTCCGAGATGCATAATCCAGTGGCAATACCCAAATGTGCCGCATTGTGCTGCAACATAATAAGCATTAAAGTTGAGAGCGTTACCATCCAAAGCAATGTATATCCATACTGGGCACCGGCTGCGATATTCGATGCCCAATTTCCCGGATCAATAAAACCAACCGTTACCAATAGTCCCGGCCCAATGTACTTGAAGATTTCCAAGCCCATTAAACGGGGCTTATGTGTCTTTGTGGAGAACAATTCTTTTATAACTTTCATAGTGT
>JALNXT010000363.1 GCA_023230245.1 Candidatus Cloacimonadota bacterium | reverse complement strand
CTGGATCTTGAACATGAGAATTACATCGACATTGGGATGACCGCCCTTACCGGATTTATTTGCATACATGGATTCAAGAAGAGGACGAAAAACATCCCAATCAAGAGTTTTACCAACGTCGGAGAGGCGATCGCCAATTTTTTTATAACGTTCGTGATATGCTTGGTTGAGACCAAAGTTGCTGAAAGTCCCCATACATACGAGTCAACGTACGAAAAGAAAGTACTTTCTGTCGGAAAAAAGGGTTGTTAGATATTCTCTAATATATTTTCAGAGTAATATTCGTAAATAATGATTCAAAATACTCAAATGATTTTTTTTTGTTTTTTTCAGAGATAAATGACTTTAATCCAGTTAAATCATAATCTTTTAACTAGGTTCAAAGCAAATTTTTGAGATGACATGCAAATTGTCGGTTTGTACGCTATCAAATTAATTACCAAGAAATTTTTTTCTTCTAATCTGCAAGTTTGCCCAAAAATCTCTAAATATCAATTAATAGCTACACCAAGTACATGAAAAAACTGTGTTTACAAATTTTGTTTTATATTGGGTGTTGTTTTTAATGTTTATTGGGATTTACACCTGATTTTTGAATAGATTATGTGATCAAACTGAATTTAGGAGCCAAGTGGTCGGGTTTTTACATATAATTGGTATTATTGCAAAATAAAACTTAATTGGGTATTTGTGGAATATTCTCTATATTTTTATGAATATTATGGGATAATATGATGCAATTTCTCATTTACATGGAATGATTATACTATATATACAATTTTGAACAATCCAATGAAATCACTTGTGAATTAGTTGAATGATAAGTTATATGACAAAGTATGAGTAATATTAATTATATAAAGTACAGGTCAAATATGTCAGATGAGTTAATTATTAATAATGTGGGTGAATTTTATGATTCTCTTGAAATGATTGCACCTCCTGATACAATATTAGTGGGTGTCACAAAAAAACTTGAAGTATTTTGGAGACAATTTCCTATCGGGTTTTGCAAGAAAACAGGGAAGACTCTTGATAAATTTAGACATAAGGTTTTTGGAGCCAAAGATATATTATTGACGGAGTATGGTGTAGATAATGTGCGAAAGAATGAAAATGAATATCGATGGTTATATAATGAGTTAAGCGATTTGAAATCTAAAAAGACATTATTGTGTCTCTTACAATTTCGGGCAACTGCAAATTATGAGGTCCTTCATAAAGAAAGTGATAATCTGGGGAATCAATATTTTGATCCAGATATTATCAAATTTAATAAAGAAGAGATTTTTGTAGATTGTGGGGGGTATATTGGAGATACAACAGATCAATTTATCGAACATGTGGGTAATTTTAATAAAATTTATCTATACGAACCGAACCCTGTAAATTATGATGAAGCTATAGTAAACCTTTCTAAATGGGGTAAGTCTCTATCAGATAAAATCATCTGCCGTAAAGCAGGGGTCGGTCGAGATAATAAAATTCAAAAAATATCCATAGAAGGGGCTTGTTCTAAAATCTCTATTGATGGTAATTCTGATGTCGATGTTGTCGCTCTTGATGCTGATATTAAAGAATCAGTTACCTTTATAAAAATGGATATTGAAGGTTCAGAAATAGATGCATTGATGGGGGCGAAAAAACATCTTTTATCGGAGAAACCAAAACTCGCGATATGTGTTTATCATAAACCGGATGATTTATGGGAAATTCCCAAACTTATTCTTAAATTAAATCCATCTTATAATATTTATCTTAGGCAATACAAATATGGCGATGGATTGAATGCATTTGATACGGTGTTATATGCGGTATAAATCTCTTCCAAATTATAAACCTTTCATAAGATTTCCATATTAATATTTCATATAGTATCATTTATGATTAAACATATGGATGGGTAATAGTTGTATTTTGGACCTGAAAAGATTATTGTTAGTTTCAATATTTGGTTTCACAGGACTTGGAAACCTGTACGAAAACACGAATTTATTGAGTTTCATTCCTTGATGAAGAAACTAATGAAGCAGATATAATTTCTTATCTGTTATCATAATAAAAGTGTGAATGTGAAAGTAATTTACATATAGTAAAAAACACCTCTCCTTCAATGCAGTTACCATTAATTCATCAAATCATGCGTATTCCAGCAATACAACGCCAGAGTACACTGGCCCTTCTTTCTACCATTTTAATAACTCTCTTTGGCTTCATATCCACTATGGTCTTTTCTCATCTCCTCGGAAAAGATTTGATGGGAGTATATTATTTATTCCTTGCTTATTATGGTATATTAAACACAATTGGGGATGGGGGTTTTGGTTCAGCCGCGGTAAAAAAAATATCAGAAGGGAAGGATCAGAATGAATATATGATGGCATATGTCACCCTTCGTGCCATTCTAATTATTGTTTTGACGATTGCTATATTGTTTTTCAGTCCTTATTTCATTGATTTACAGGAATACAACTTAATTCCTTGGATAATAGTTGCGCTTGTTGCATCATTTTTTGGACACACAATTACATATGGCATTTATGGTTTAGGGAAGGTTGGGATATTTAATGTTGCTACCTGTATCAGTGACTTATTCCGGATATTAATTCAAGTTGTTGTTGTTATTCTTGGATTTTCGATTTTCGGATTATGTGGGGGCTTCATTTCTGGGATTCTCATCTATGGTATTATTTGTCTTCGCTACTTTACTTTCAAACCTGCAAAATTCAGTTTTCGCCATATCAGCAGTCTTGCAACATATGGATTCTGGATCTTTCTTATTGGGACTGGGTCCATCGTTTTCGCATATTCGGATACGATTTTCATAGGTTATTTTATGACTAATGGTGATGTGGGTGTGTACCGAACTGCCTATCAATT
>JALNXT010000362.1 GCA_023230245.1 Candidatus Cloacimonadota bacterium | reverse complement strand
CGTCTGATCCAGCCATCCGTATTGACCAGTTCAAGGTATATCGCTTACCTGCACTAGAAGATATTACCGCTAAGTTTTCGTAAAACATTCATTTAAACGCCTTAAGGACGGAGATATAGTCTCTGTCCTTTTTTTCTGTGCACACCAATATTAGCCTTCCAAAATTGCCTGTTTCTTGCTTGCTTATCCGCAACCGAACCAAAGCCCATCTGAAGCGGGGTTCATCGGGTTCCATCCCGATGAGATCCCGATCGGATCCCGATCAGCTCGGTTGCGGATAAGCAAGGAGGGGTAGGGCAGGACGCTGTTCCCTCCGAAGTAGCGATGTTAAAGACTTTGTAGCCTTTTACCTATATAATCGGCGACGACATCTTCGAAATAACTAGCACCTGGAATTCCGGTCTCCTGGCCGGAAAGGCCTGTGGGGGTCCGCACCCACAGTTTCTTTTGACTAACGGCGAGGACACTCGACTGCTCGAGTGCAGGCTAGTTAGAGCCTTGCTTGCAAGGACGCAGGCATTCCAAACAGGGGCGGCAGTTGTTACGAGTTAAGGAATTTGCAGCAGCTTATGCAATTGCAGTGATAGTTTGGCGTTTACTCCATCTTCCAGCATCCAAGCAGCTAAATCATGGGGATGAAGGGTGCTTTGTACGGGTGAGAAGTGGATGGCAGATACTTGAGGTTGATTTTGGGTGATAAAATCCACTGCAAAGCGGTAGTCAGGATAATGGGTGAGAACAAACTTTAGCTCGTCTTGAGGATTAAGACACTTCAGATTCCATTTCATAAAGCTCTCCCCCATGCCGCTGCCAGGAGTTTTAACATCCACTATTTTGATTACGTAATCCGGAACTTCAGCAAGATAGATAGAGCCATTGGTCTCCAGCAGAATGCGGTATCCAGCATCGTGCAAGGCGACAAACAAATCTGCTACATTATCCTGCAACATGGGTTCACCGCCAGTAATCTCAACCAGGGTGCAGGGGAAAGCTTTTATTTGTTCCATAATGGCAGAAATTGCCATGGATTTACCCTTGCCAAAGGCATATTGTGTATCGCAGTAGCTGCATCTAATGTTACATTCGGAAAGCCGGATAAAAATGCAAGGATAGCCCGAGTAATTGGATTCTCCCTGAAGGGAATAGAATATCTCAGAAATGTTAAGATGTTTTTCCATTTAAATCGCCTTTATAAAATATATCAATATCTCCAATTTCCAGTTCAGCAGCATCAGAATGCTGCTCTACAAGGAAGTTCTTTACTTTAATAGCATCGGGATGCTGCTCTACAAGGAAGTTCTTTACTTTAGCAGCATTAGAATGCTGCTCTACACTAAAAAGGGAGATAAGGGAAATCTTTATGGTAGCCAAGTACTGCGTCTATCTGATCATTCATCGCTTGTGGATCGCCATAGACAAACTTCTCTTTGTGGGAGGTGCGAAAGATGCTGTAATCATCTTCGCTTAGCCCTAAATCTTCCATCCAATGGCTATCTCCAAAGCGAGGGATACCATCCACAATTAGCAGCTTAATGGTAGCAGCTTCAATGAAATAGAGGTTTTCGAAGGGGTCTTGCTCCACCCTATCCACAAGCAGAAGGTTGTCGCAATTAGTGGGGTTTAAAGTGGCATATTTATCTGGCAGTTTGAGTGCTTTAACGGCGTTATTGGTTACCATCCGGTACAATTCTGATGGCTTAATATGAGGGAAAAACTCTTTAATCTTCAAGAACTCGGCAATAATATTAACCCCGCCGGACATGGTGGAATCAGTCCCAATACATACATTTGCCTTGCACTTCAATGCTTCATCGATCTTCAGTGTTTCGCCGATCAAATAATAATTAGAGCTGGGACACCAGCATATGGAAGCAGCAACCATGGCAATGGTGGCAATCTCTTCTGCACTAAAGGCGATGCCGTGAATCATGACAGTGTTATTACGCAGCAGCCCTGTACGCACCAACTCTCCAAATTCTGCTTTAGTGATGCCATCTATGCCCTCTCCCAAGTGGATGATGAAGGGCATCTTACCCTCTGTAAGCTCCATCTCAATTCCAGGACTTTCGCCACCCCACCAATTACCTAAGGTAATGGAGTGGCACTGACGGAATTTACGGATTACATTTATCGGCATACTGTCGTAATAGAAATCATCCTGGACCGGCGCATGATCTTGCACTATGCCACAGCCGCTGAATAGACTCTTATAAGCGCCAAGTTTAGCGAGTAAAAGCGATTGCGGTTCAGATAGTTGGAATGATCCGTCATTAATCCAATACTTGTTGCGCTCGTGGAAGGAAAAAGAGTTTCTCATGTCTTCCACCCAGATGTGAGAATTCACGTAGGGACGCTTGTCACCTGCACGAGGTACCCAATTGCCGATCAAATGGTCGTGGGAATTAATCAGGGGAACATAGGCGATAGAGGCATCAATTTCATGCCGCAAGTCTTCTGTAACCCCGTGGGGGCTTTGTAAATATAAATCAATTCCTTGTTCCACTCGATCAGGGTTGATAACGCTGATCGAAGGTTTGATAATCATGCTCTTAGTTCTTTTATCCTTTTCGTTAATTTGGGGACAATATCAAAAAGATCACCTACGATGCCCAGATCAGCCACTTTGAAGATGGGGGCATCGGGGTCTTTATTTATGGCAATTATATAATCCGCACTGGACATACCTGCTAGATGTTGGATGGCTCCGCTGATACCAACGGATAAATAGATATTGGGTTTTACTGTCTTACCCGTTTGGCCAACTTGATGCGAATAAGGAACCCATTCGGCATCAACTGCAGCTCGGGAAGCACCAACTGCTCCGCCTAAAGCCTCGGCAAGTTCTTCTATCATAACAAAGTTCTTGGCTTCTTTCAAGCCTCTG
>JALNXT010000361.1 GCA_023230245.1 Candidatus Cloacimonadota bacterium | reverse complement strand
GGTCTGAAGATCGCTGTAGGTAAGCGTGGAGAGATCGATATGTCCCTCATCCAATTTGGAGAATAGGAACATCATCTTCACGAAGATGGCAAAGGCATTGGGAGCCAGCTTGTCTCTGGTAACCAATTTCTCGTGCTTAATTGCGTAAGCCTTCAGGTCGTTCTTGTAATCGCTACTGATATCGCCATACACATTTGCCAAGTTTTTCAATTTCGCACCCATAGTGGTGTTTTGGGTGGTGATGCGAGGGCTTTTATACTTGCGTCCTATACACACGTCGCCATCGCGATAGCTGCCATAGGTCATGTCGTCTGCGGTGCCGGAATAGGTTTTGATACCGTACTTAAATTGTACTTTCATTTTTGTCTCCTGTCATTTTTTTGATAGGCTTGCTTTTTCCGGAAAATCTTGCCTTCATAATGTAAGGGGGACAAATCCTGAGCTTTGGGACAGAATTGCGATTTATTTTTAGTTTTGCAAAAATAGTTTTACGCAGATTTGGCTAACAGACTGTAATAGTGGTTCTTAACGGATTAAGAGCGATTGCTTTTTATTATACACTCCTCCAATTATGGGAATCTGATTTCTTCAGAGAATCTTACAAGCAGCAAGAATATTACTTTAGCTCCCACAGCTCGATTTTGTTGCCTTCAGGGTCGGCGATATGGATAAATTTTCCGTAATCATAAACGCTGATCTCATCCAATATTGTTACGCCCTTTGCTTTCAGTTCTTCTACTAATTCTTCCAGATCTTCCACGATGTAGTTTATCATAAACTCTTTTTGGGAAGGTTCAAAATAATCAGTATTATCTGGGAAAAGACTCCATTGTGTGAAGCCTTCCGTCTTGCCATCTGCCTGAAGCCAGCGAAAACCGGCACCATACTGATCTGTCGCTAACCCTATCTTCTCATTATACCATTCTTTTAGCTTTTGGGGATCCTGACATTTGAAAAAGATGCCGCCAATTCCTTTCACTTTACTCATGATTACTCCTATTGCTTTGTTTTTCTGTTAAACCAGAAGTACGAATTTAAATCTAAACCCTCAATATCGGTATAACTGCACGATTTCAGAAATCGGTATATCGTGCAAGCTAAATGTTACAGTGGAATCCGAAATAAGTGTGTGGAATCCTTGTCGCTTTACTTACTCCGTACATACCTGCTTAATTTGAATGGGCGTGGAGAGTAGTATCAGGCTATGGAGAGGTTAATAATATGGGTGGCAAAATCACCCAGGAATTCATCATCTGCACTGGCGATCAGCATATCCTGCTCTGGCTTCAGGCTGTTTAAAAAGCGGAAGATCGAGCCTCTTTCCAGCTTATTAAACAGATAAAAGGGATCATCGATTAGCAACAGACGTGGCTTCAGCATTACTCCGCGAATAAAGCCAAAGAGCTTTCTACATGCGGGGCTAATAAAAGCGGGGCGCTGGTTCACATCGCAATCCAGTTCCAGAGTTTGCATCAGGCTTTGCAATTCTGCATTGAACTTGTCTTCTTTCTCAGATGGGAAACGTAACTTCCAGGGGAGGCTCAGGTTTTCCCTGATGGTGAGGTTAGAGAGCATGATGCCTTCAGCGAAAACAAGGGCAAAGGTGGAGATCAGCTCATGGTTTTGAAAGTATTCATCGTAGGGCATACCATCGATTTGCACTATGCCTGAATCGATGCCATCCAAGCCTATAAGTGCGGAAAGAATAGCGGTGGAAATCTGTTCGCTGGGGTCGTAGAGCACGGTACAGCCATCCACCATAATATCCCCGCTGAAGCAGTTCAAGCCGTTGCCGGCGCAGACCTCTGTTAAGCTAACTTTTATCATTGCAACATCCAAAATATCCAGGAAATGGCGATATCGGTGATGATCACGGCGAAGATGGAGCTTACCACAGCCTTTATAGTGCGTTGAGGTACTTCGGTGGAGGCTTTCTGCACGCTCATCCCGTGATAACTGGCGGTGATGGCGATGATAAAGCCAAAGATGATGGATTTAAGGAAACTCATAATGACGTACGAAAGCTTTAGTACAGATAAAAAGTCGTTCATGAAGGCTTTGAACTCCAGATGGTTAAATAACTGCGAGAACAGCCAGCCACCCAGTACCGTAACAATGTTGAAGTAAAGCGTGAGAACAACCATAGCGATTACTACACCAATGATTCTGGAAACGCCAAGATACACTAGGGGAGAAATGCCGAAGGACTTTAGCAAGCTCATTTCACGGCTTACCACCATGTTGCCCAGTTCTGTGGAGATGGCGGTGCCACTGCGAGCTATTACTACCAGAGCAGTAAGGATGCCGCTAAGCTCAATCACCACCACCCGCACCAAAATAATGTGAATCCAGATTCCCTGCCCGAAATTGCTGAGCAATTCGTAGCCTTGCATAATAACCAAGCCGCCGATTGCCAAGGCGATAAAGCTGATTAAGGGGAGAGCTTCCACGCCAGTAAACACAATCTGGCGCAATACCACGACATTGCTAACATGCTTGTTTCCTCGCACTTTCAGCAATTCGGAGACGGTTTGGATGAAAAACAAAAAAAAGTCCATGACGGACTTTTTTTGTGAAGCTCTATTCATTGAGTTCCTAGAAATACGTATTTGATTATTTCAAAATAATGGTCTTTTTAGTAGATGTATAACGATCGCCGTAACCAAGCGTTACGAAATAATTGCCATCTGGAACGTATAATCCACTATTGCTTAGCCTGTCCCATTTGAACATCATCATCTTGTCAGTTTGCCCTGAGTATATGTTCCGGACTACTTTTCCATCAAGAGATTCGACATTTAGGGTAATAAATTCGGGACTCGGAGTGCCAAAAACAAGAGAGATAATGCATTCCTTTTCCATAGGATTTGGGGTTACATCAAAGCTAAACAGGCAGTTTTCCTTAACGATAGC
>JALNXT010000360.1 GCA_023230245.1 Candidatus Cloacimonadota bacterium | reverse complement strand
CGGAGGCGTTGCAGCCAATTCCCAGCTACGTGCACAACTCACAGAAAAAGCTTCCCAAGCAGGAATTAAAGTGTATTATCCTTCCATACCTCTTTGCATGGATAACGCTGCCATGGTAGCCTCAGCCGCCATCCCAAAATATAAGGCAGGGATTTTCGCAACTCTGTCGGTTAATGCTTTTTCTCTAAAGGGAACCAAAGAACTGTAGCCTTCCTTGCAAGCATTGCCCTATCATTGCCCACTCAATGCCCTTATTATGGACAATAGGTGGGCTATGATAGGGCAATTCAAGCAAGTGCGGGGATGAATTAGTGATCGCTAAGATTGAGTTTACGGGATTTGAAACCAAAACCTAGCACATCATAAACATCGGTTAGAATCATAAAAGCATCGGGATCAATCTCTTTCACAATATCGGTCAATTCCGGAACCTGACGTCTGTTTAAAACGCAAAACAACACATTCGTATCTCTTTGGTGGAAACCGCGTGTTCCTTTTAAGTAGGTAACACCCCGTTCCAATCTTTCATAAATCTCATTACGGATTTCATCTACTTCATCTGAGATGATATAAATACCTTTAATATAGGGTAACCCTTCACTGGCGAGATCGGTTATTTTGGTGGTAATAAATAGGTTCAAATAGCCCCAGATAAGCAGCTTTAAATCTCCCAGAACAAATGCTACCAAGAGGATAATACCTGTTTCCACAATATAATATCCCGTGCCTATCGAGATGTTAGCTTTCTGCTTGATGAGAGCAACGGGAATATCTGTGCCTCCGGTTGAGCCCCTAAATTTGAAGATCAGACCCAATCCGACACCAAGCATCACGCTACCGGCAACGGCACTGAGAAAAAGATCCTCAGGCCCAAACATCGCATAGATAGTATGTCCGTTCACGATGTGAGTGTATGGGGCTAAATCTGGGATTATTCCCAGCCTATAGAGCATGGGAAAACTTAGTAAATCTGTCATGATTGCACCTACAAGCATTCCATAGAGGCTTTTTGTACCAAAGGATTTGCCGATAAAGATGAAGCTGACGACAAAAAGAGGGATATTGATGGCAATCATAGATAAACCATTGGGAATACCAAACCACCGGTTTATGATCTGCGATAAACCACCCACGCCGCCTGGTGCCATATTGTAAGGTAAGAGAAACCAAGAATAACCTATGGCAAAAAAGACAGAGGCAAAGATGATGCCTGTATAATTCTTAATTTCTCGTTTTATTCTTTGTTTTCTGCTAAGCTTCTTCATCGCTTACTCCTTTAACTAACTGCAATATAGATAGGTGTCATATTTATGACATTGGCATAAGGAACTACTAACCATGGCGTCCTAATATCTTGACTAAAATCCACATTGGATTTCTCTGACTTCCCACGCTGTAGAGCAGGGTTCCAATCCTGCTAAACCCTGAACAGCAGCTTCGGAAAGCTACTCTACGACTGAAAATAAGAAAGGAATTAAAATGATTATCGATATTAGACTAGACGGCAATAAACACGGGCTATTGGAACTGGATAAACCTCGTTCTATAGCACAAATAATTAAAACCACGGATATAGACCGTAACCAAGTTCTATCCTACAAAATAAACCATAGAGAATATGTCAATGAAGATTATACTCCAGATAGGGCAACACTAATTAATTGCATCACCTATAAGCACCCTGAAGGCAACAGGATATATCAGGATTCGGCAATATTCATTATGGCAAAAGCCCTGCATACACTGATGGGCAACGATCATTCTATGGTGGTGGAACATTCCATCGGAGATGGTGTGTTTTGTGAAGTTTTCAACACAGAACGTTTTACTGAGCAGGATTGTGCACGTGTAAAAGAAGAAATGTTGCGTATTGTGGCAGCAGATTTGCCTATCGACCGTATAGAAGTTAAAACCGATGAGGCTATTGACATCTTCAACACCATGGCTCGCAAAGATATTATTAGAAACTTGAAGTATAATTACCAGGAAATGGTGCCAGTGTATAGATGCGGGAAATATTATGACCAGTTTATCCGTACCCTTGCCGATCGCACTAGTATGATCCATAGTTTTGATATTGTCTATCATGCCCCGGGCTTTATTTTACGTTTCCCTTCTTCAAATATACAAGGAGAGATGAAAAGCTTTAATCTTCCAAAGAAAGTATTTGCACTTCACCAAGAACATGATAAATGGCTAGATATCCTACGGGTGCACAATATCTTAGATGTAAATAAGCTTACCGATAACTACGAGATATCTCAGTTTATTCTGGTGGAAGAAGCTCTCCACGAAAAGAAAATTGCCGAGATTGCTGCCGACATCGTTACCAAAAAAGATGTGAAACTAATTCTGATAGCGGGGCCTTCATCATCAGGGAAGACAACCTTTGCCAAGAGATTAAGTGTGCAGCTTCAGGCATCGAAAGCAAAACCTATTGTAGTTGGGATGGATGACTATTTCATCAATCGCGATAAAACAGCTCGCAAGGATAATGGCGATTTCGATTTTGAGTCGATTTATGCGATGGATTTGGAATACTTAAATATGCAGCTTACGCAATTGCTTGATGGTGAGCAAATCGAACTGCCACACTATGATTTCTCCCGCGGGGTGAGACGCAGAAGCAATAACTATGTTAAACTCGGCAAAGACAACGTGGTGATAATGGAAGGCATTCATGGCTTGAACGATGCCCTTACAGAAGCAATTCCCGCAAACCGCAAGGTAAAGATTTACATTAGTGCCTTAAATCAATTGAATATAGATAACCACAATCGCATCCCCACTACAGATTGCCGTTTGCTGAGAAGGATAATAAGAGACCATCAGTATCGTGGCTATAGCGCAGATGAGACCATAATTAGGTGGCGTGACGTACGTGACGGCGAAGAAAAGAATATCTTCCCCTACCAAGA
>JALNXT010000359.1 GCA_023230245.1 Candidatus Cloacimonadota bacterium | reverse complement strand
CTTCGCTATGAACTGAAGGTTATATCGCTGAAGCGTTCTTTGGCAAAGATGCATGGCGAGACTTTTGTGAATGGCGAGAAGGTAGCTGAAGGCGATTTCTTAGCGATGATTACGGAGAAACAAAAATGAATTCAATCCACCCCACTTCTGTTATCCACCCTGATGCCACGATAGGCGAAGGCTGCGTCATAGGCCCATATTGCAGCATCGGTGCCAACGTGGTACTTGGTGCAAACAACACCCTTGCCAACAATGTTATTCTGGATGGATATACCACCATCGGCGAAGGCAACAAGATATTTTCCTATGCCGTGCTGGGCACCGATCCCCAAGATTTGAAATTTAAAGGTGAAGATACCAAGCTGCGCATCGGCAACAACAATACTATCCGCGAGTTCGTGACCATCAACCGCAGCAATATGATGGAAGAAGATACCGTGGTTGGCAACAACAACTTGATCATGGAATACGTGCATATCGCCCACAACTGTCAGATCGGCAGCTTTTGCGTGATTGCCAACGTGGTGCAATTTGCCGGGCATGTACATGTTCACGACAATGCCACCATCGGCGGGGTTACTGCCGTGCATCAATTTGTCCATATCGGCACTCATGCCTTTGTGGGTGGTGCGTCAGCCATTAAAAAGGACATCGTTCCTTACACTCGCGGGCAAGGTAATCCTTACAAAACAGTGGGTCTTAACAGCGTCGGTCTGATGCGTAAAGGCTTTTCTACAGAGACCATCGCGGGCATCAAGGAAATATACAACCTCTTCTATCGCAAAAAACTAAATACCACCCAGGCTTTGGAAAGAGCTATGGCGATGGAACACCTTAGCCCCGAACAGCTTATCGTGATAGATTTCGTTAAAAAAGCGGAACGGGGTATTTCAACATAAGTTTACCGGAGGGTAACATGAATCTGTATGCTATGCTAATACTATGCCTGATGCTGTTGCTGACGCTTAGCGTGAGTGCCGTAACCACTGTGAAAAGCGTAGATTTGCAGCGCTATCTGGGACGCTGGTACCAATTTGCTTACTTCCCCAATGGCTTTCAGCCCAAAGATTGTGCCCTCACCACGGCAGATTATTCTATAGATAAAAAGGGTAAGATCGTGGTGCTCAACACTTGTTGGAAGGACAAAGAGGGCAAGATTATCAAGAAACAAGCCACGGGTAAAGCTTATCCGGTGGACAAAAGCAATGCCAAGCTTAAAGTAAGCTTTTTCTGGCCTTTCAAAGGGGATTATTGGATTGTAAAACTTGCCGATGACTATCATTATGCCGTGGTAAGCGATCCTAACCAGAAATACTTATGGATTCTAACCCGCAAGCCCGAGCTGGACAAAACCAGCTACCAAGAGATTAATAGGTTTCTTGTCAGCGGTGGTTGGGACATAAGCAAGCTGGTGATTTCCGGCTCCCTAAAATAAGGATCTGAACATTGTAGAGCAGCATTCTGATGCTGCTAAACAATAACTTCAGCAGAGTTGCGGTATTGCGAAGCACTGCTCGGAGCTGCCAAATTTGTTGCGAACTCTTTTATGGGCATTAAAATTGGGCGGAGGATATCTCACCTCCGCCCTTAAACATTTATTTATCCAATTCTTGCAGTAACCACAGCACTTCCTTTTCGGTCATTCCTGGTATTAGCCTGTGGATAAACGAGTCTTCATTATCGCGAATGTAGCGCTTGTAAGCTCTTACGTGGTAGAACATGTATGGGGCAAATTCACCTACCCTAATATGAGAGCAGGACAATCCGCTGGTAACTGCGAGGTAATAGTAGGGTTCGAGCTGCAATGGCATTTGCTACTTAGCCAGGATGAGTTTCTTCACTTCCTTGTAATTCCCGGCTTGTAATTGGTAGAAATAGATCCCCGAGCTGAGTCCGCTGTTGTTAAAGATTGTTTCCTGCGTACCAGTATAAAGGATGTGGCGAGCAATCGTTTGACCGCGGAGGTTAAAAAACGTAAGGTATCCCGTTTCCCCGAGCGCAACGGTGGTTTTTACCAGGGCTGTTTCCCCCGGACGCAAGGGATTTGGCCAAGCACCATGCAAACAGGAAGAGTAAGTCTCTGGTGCCAGATCGTCGTCTATAGACGTTGTATAACCGATTTTGGCGACAAAGATGTCGGAGTTTCCACTGCTGGTGAGGTTGGTGCTGCCGAAGCTAACTGTGGCCTGGAAAAGCCCGCTCACATAAGTGTTACCAGCGGCGTCGCAGGTGATTGACCATCCCTGATCAGAGTCAGTCCCTCCGGCGCGTTTTGCCCAGAGCCAGTTGCCATTGGTATCCAGCTTTGCGACAAAGATGTCATTGCTTCCTCCACTGCTGCTGAGGTTTGTGCTGCCGAAGCTGACTGTGCCATAGAAATACCCGCTTAGATAAGTGTTACCCGCAGCGTCGCTGGCAATGGCTTGCCCATAGTCATCGCTTGTCCCTCCGGCTTGCTTTGCCCAGAGCCAGTTGCCATCTGTATCCAGCTTAGCGACAAAGATGTCCACGTATCCGCTGCTTGTGAGGCTGCTGCTGCCGAAGCTGGCTGTGTCGTAGAAAATTCCACTTAGATACGTATTTCCCGCTGCGTCGCTGGTGATGGCATTCCCACTGTCATATTCTGTCCCTCCGGCTTGCCTTGCCCAAAGCCATGTCCCATTTGCATCCAGCTTGGCGACAAAGATGTCGTGGTATCCGCTGCTTGTGAGACTGGTGCCACCGAAGCTTGCTGTGCCAGAGAAATACCCGCTTAGATACGTATTTCCTGCGGCGTCGTGGGTGATGGCTTTCCCTTCGTCAGATTCTGACCCTCCGGCTCGCTGTGCCCAGAGCCAGTTACCATCAGCATCCAGCTTGGCGACAAAGATGTCGTGGTATCCGCTGCTTGTTAGATTGGTGCTGCCAAAGCTGGCTGTGCC
>JALNXT010000358.1 GCA_023230245.1 Candidatus Cloacimonadota bacterium | reverse complement strand
TGATGTAAGTGCTATAGTTATTCATACAAAGCGGGTTATTTATCTTCAGGATAACGAATTGTGCATTGTTAAAGCCGATGAATTTGAGATAACTACTTTGGATAAGCACAGCGTGAAACCACAGATTTCAGTTGTCGATTGGGATATCTCCGCTATAGAAAAAGGTGACTTTAAACACTTCATGCTTAAAGAGATATTCGAACAACCAATAACCATAGGCAATGGATTCAGAGGTCGTATAAATGACCAACTAGGGACAGCAAGGCTTGGCGGATTAAACCTTCCCAGCTTTGAGTTGCGCAAGATGAAACAGATACATCTTGTGGCATGCGGCACCTCGTTCCATTCCGCTTTAATTGGTAAGTATATTATAGAAGATATCGCCCGTATCCCTGTGCATGCAGAATATGCATCTGAGTACAGATATCGCAATCCTATCATCCCGGAAGATACGCTGGTATTCGTGATCAGCCAATCAGGTGAAACCGCCGATACCTTGGCTGCTATGCGTGAAGCAAAAGCGAAAGGAGCAAGGGTATTAGGTATAACCAATGTAGTCGGCTCCACAATAGCTAGGGAAAGCGATGGCGGCACCTACATTCATGCTGGTAGTGAGATAGGAGTTGCCTCCACAAAAGCTTTCACTTCACAGGTTACGATAATTGTTCTGCTTGCCATATTTATGGGCAGAATGAATCATCTTTCCACAATACACGGTATGGAATATATTAAGGAACTGGAGAAAATACCAGCTAAGGTTGAAAGCATTCTTAAGCAGAATGATTCTATCCGCAAAATCGCCGAAAGTATTATGGACTGTACAAATGCGCTTTATTTAGGGCGGGGAGTTAACTTCCCTGTTGCTCTGGAAGGTGCACTAAAGTTGAAGGAGATATCCTATATTCATGCAGAGGGTTATCCGGCAGCAGAAATGAAACACGGACCTATCGCTCTTATTGATGAGAACATGCCAGTAGTTGCGATAGCTACAAAAGACCCTTTATACGAAAAGATATATTCCAATCTTCAGGAAGTGCGGGCACGGAAAGCGCGGCTTGTAACAATCGCCACAGAGGGCGATACTGAGCTGGGAAAGATATCCGAGCATATCATCTATATACCAGATACGCTTACTAACCTACAACCATTACTTACAGTGATTCCTTTGCAGATGCTTGCCTATCATGTTGCCGATTTAAAAGGCTTTGATGTTGACCAACCCCGCAATCTCGCAAAAAGCGTGACTGTGGAGTAAATAGCTTTGCATAGTGTTTGTGGAGTTAACTGTAGAACAGATTGCCATGCTTATGGCGATGATTGTGCGGGTTGCAATGAGCTTTTAGGGAAAGTGTCTTGGACTGTGTTGTACAGCTTGGATGAGTGCCCAATATATGCTTGTGTGATGAACAAAAAGCTAAAATCTTGCCGAGAATGTGGCTTAGCCCCATGTAGAATTTGGTGCGATACTCGTAATCCCGATGCCAGCGATGAAGAGTTTCAGCAAGATATCAATTCAAGGTTAGCAAATCTGAATTTAAAGAAATAGATAGTTTCTGCATATTAATGACAAACCCGGCAATATCACTATCGCCGGGTTTTATTATTATCTCTAAGCTAAAGCTTATTCTTTTTCTTCGTTTTCTTCTACAACAACTTCTTCTTCAATAGCATCCTCTTCGCCCTTTAAAGAAACGTTGATTTCAATTGAGTTCTTGGACATTTCAGGGTAAAAATCATCAATGTATTCCTGAACAGTGCTCTCTATATCATTGTGTTTATCCAACACTTCCTGACTAAATCCTATCTTGATGGTAATAGTATTCAAAGTGGAAGAGATATTTACTTCTGCCTTCTCACCATATACATTATTTAAGAATTCGGGGAGGGATTTGGATAGTTTCACTGTTCCATTAATACGCTTATAAGCTTTCAGCCCGAAATTCGCAGCCAAAGCAGCTCCACCAACAATCAGTAACGCCTTGAAGAACTTTTTCATCTTTTATACCTCTTTGATTATTTATAAATTGATTTAATTCTACCCCAAGATCTACTCTGAACCGAGGTAGGTTGATTCATTACCACATCAGTAGCATTTATTGGGCTTAGAGTAAACTCACTATAGCTGTATAATACTATGCCTGAGATAGATGAATATGTTCCACTAGCTGCTTTAACAGTATCTCTATCGCCAAAGCTTCCACTCTGTACAACACAGGTTCCCGTTCCATCGGTAACATTAACCTTGTTTTTTATCGCTCTAGTGCCAAAAGCAGTGGCATTCATTAGTTTTACATAAACTCCTTCATACGCTTCCGCTTCATCAGCACTGGATAGCTGCCCGGTTGTTAGAATTATAGGGCGGGGAAGGAAAGAAGAACTTTCTAAAACACGAGTTTGGGATATATCCTGCAAACAGGTCATGCCAAAGGTCTCGGATACAGTTCCACTAACAAATATTCTGTCGCCCTGTTTTACTCTTGCGTTTCTATCCAAAACAAGGATGCCACGCCATGCGCCGTTAAGGGCTTCACTAATGAAATAACCACCATTACGATAGTTAGTTGCGGTTACGATGCCTTCTAAGCTAACGCTTTTACCGACATATCTGGATGGAAACGTGCCGTCGCTACCAGGATTGGTAGTGAACTGTACATCGTATATAGAAATAGCCCAAGCCCCAGAAACGAGGCTCGCTATTAGACATAGCATTATGAGTAGCTTTTGCATACATCACCTCTATAGGGCAATCTAATAACGCTTGATATCTTGTCAAGATAATTCGTAGCTTATCTTGCATTCTTTCGCTTTTTGAAAAGGAATAATACCTAGTCCTTCTCACATTCGCATGAAGTAGTAGCAACTGACGCCTTGGTTGTTATCATTCGAGGCGTGTAAAGTTACCGCCTTATTCTTGCAGCAGCTCCCTTCTTCAGC
>JALNXT010000014.1 GCA_023230245.1 Candidatus Cloacimonadota bacterium | reverse complement strand
TGTTTTGATCCGGATTCTGTAGTTGGGCATGGGGGAACAGTTGTTCAGAGTAGCAACATTAAAAGCAAGAGAGTTAATGTTACCTGCACCACCACCTACATCGTTTAGTTCCGACGCACGTACAAGATATTGCTGACGGAAGTTCTTATAGTATGTACCGTAAGGGGTAGGGGTGCCAGTAGTGGTATTGGTGGCGGTCCCTTCTCCCAGAGTAACGGTTACCAGGGCAAAAACGTTGCTGCAAAAGCTGATTCCCAGAATCAACAGCAGCGTGAAAAGCAATGATTTTCTCATAGCATTTCTCCTTTCTTTAGTTTAATCATTTTGGTGTTTATCTTTATTGTTATCGCAGCTTTGCCGAGGCAACAGTGCGGTAGATAACACTCTTTAAACCTGATAGATATTCATAGCTATATCATCAGATAAGCAATTATTGTTGCAGGCTCGGGAAAGCTCTAACAGTATAGTCTGAAGCACACTCCAAAACCCACTCACGCTATGCATTAACCAAGCTTTTACACTCAGTCACCCAAATATTATCCATTCCAGATTTCTGTCAAGTAAGAAATTGCTTTTTTCTCTAATCCTTGCTGCAGACTCACTTGACTCTCAGGTGATTCCCAAGGATTGGTGCTGGGTTATAACAGGTTTGTTGGCAGCATAACTCGAGCAGAGAACCAAACATTATGAACGTTTGTATAAATATCATACTTTTTTACTGGGATTACGCAGAAAAGCGTTTAGACTATTATGTAAATAAAATTACTTAAGGAGAACTCCATGAAAACAAGAAAAATCCGAGATGGCATCTACTCTGTGGGAGTGCAGGATTGGGGGCGCAGGCTCTTCGATTCCTTGATTCCTCTTCCCGACGGCACCAGTTACAATTCGTATTTGATCCAAGGCTCAGAGAAAACAGCGATTATTGATACTGTGGATCCTGAGTTTGCAGAAACTTATTTGGAAAACCTTGAAGGCTTGAAAAAGCTGGATTATATCATTACTCTACACTCGGAGCAAGATCATTCCGGTAGCATTCCCATGCTTTTGGAACGCTTTCCCAATGCAGCGATAATATGCTCTCCCAAAGCCAAAGACCTGTTGGTGGAACATCTGCTCTTGGATCCCGATAAGATCCGCACCATGGAAGACAACGAGACTATCTCCCTGGGGAATAAATCCTTACGCTTCATCTATACCCCCTGGGTGCATTGGCCTGAAACCATGGTGGCATACATGAAGGAAGAGCGCATCCTCTTCAGTTGCGATTTTTTAGGCTCGCATGCAGCTAGCACAGAGCTTTATGACAACGGTGATCCTGCCATACTTGAAGCGGCAAAACGCTATTATGGCGAAATCATGATGCCCTTCCGTTCCATGATTCGCGGCAACTTAAAGAAATTGCAAGGACTGGATTTTGATCTTATCGCACCCAGCCACGGTCCCATCTGGAATCATCCGGAGACTATCCTCGCCGCTTATGAAGACTGGGCTTCAGACAATGTGCAAAACAAAGTGGTGATCCCCTTTATCTCCATGCATGGCAGCACCGCCAAAATGGTGAATTACCTCTGTGACGAATTAGCCCAACGGGGAGTGAAAGTAGAGCTTTTTGATCTGGCAGTTACCGATATCGGCAAGCTGGCAATGGCTCTGGTGGATGCAGCAACGATCGTAATCGGCACCCCCACCGTGCATGTAGGCCCGCATCCTATCGTAGCCAATGCTGTGATGCTGGCAAATGCCATCAAGCCTAAAGCACGCTTTGCTGCGGTGATTGGCTCCTATGGCTGGGCAACCCAAGTGGTGGAACGCATCCTGCCCATGGTATCCAACCTCAAAGTGGAAGTGCTGGGCGCAGTGCTCTGCAAAGGTGTAGCCAAAGAACCCACATTGAAAGAACTACGTGATCTGGCAGAACTTATCGCCACGAAACATAAAGACTTATAAGAAAGATATACCTAATTAGACAACCTGAGAACTCTCTCCGAGTGCGGAGGGAGTTCTTTTTTTTATAGCCATTGTTCAATCCTGTATTAAGCAGTTTGACTTGCAATTACGCTGCGACCAACTTCGTGGACAACAAGCCTTACAGTGGGACAGCGTAATTGTGAGTTAAACGCGCTAATGATTCAGTAATGATTTTCACTCAGAAATCGGCAATATGCAGGCATGTGCGTTTTTATTCTTGACATAATTCCCGTCTCCAGTATTTAGGTATTTAGTTAAATACCTGTGGGAGGTATAAGATGTCAGATTCCTTTTTCAAAGCCATTGCAGACGCTAACCGCCGCAAGATTCTGCTGCTGCTGAAGAAGCATATTACCCTTACTCCGGGTGAGATTGGTCAGCATTTTGAGTTTAGCGGCGCTGCCCTTAGCGAGCACCTTAAGATTCTGCGCACGGCAGAGCTTATTTATGCCCAAAAGCGCGGACAGTATATTTACTATTCTCTTAATACTTCGGTATTTGAGGATATCATCAGCTGGATTATGCAAGTAATAGATAAAAGCGAGGTTCAAGATGAAAAGACTAGGTAAGTTTAAATGGTCAGTGGCAATAATCGTGTTGCAGCTTATCGTGATGGCATATTTTGCGTTCACACTGCCAGCAGATGCCAAAGTGCCCACCCATTGGAATATTAACAACGAGATTGACGGCTATTCCAGCAAGACAACCACCCTGCTATTATGGTCTGGCTTTAGCATCGGGATATTTTTACTGTTCTTTTTCATGCCCTGGTATTCGCCCTGGTACAAGAAGTACGAGAAACGCTTCGAACGGATTATACCAGCTTTATCGGCGATGCTGGTTCTGTTTTTCGCGCTCATCAGTGTCTATTCGCTGTATCTGGCAAAGAGCCAGACTGTGCCTGGGGTGCAATTCATTTTAATCCTCATTGGGCTGCTGTTTATCTTTCTGGGTAATCTAATGCCAAAGACTCCGCGTAATTTCTTTATCGGGTTTAAAACACCCTGGACACTTGCGAACGATGACGTTTGGCTACGCACTCACCGGTTGGGAGGCAAACTGTTTGCACTCAGCGGAGTAATTATGATTGTTAAAGGCTTCGTGCTGCCTTACAATAACGGATTTCAGCAGATAAGCGGTGCGATCGCCATGCTGATATTGCTGATCCCGCTGATCTATTCCTTCGTCATCTTCCAGCAATATAAGGATAAGTAGGTTTATTTTACCACCGAGAACACCGAAATCACCGAAGGTTTAACAAAAAGTAAAGAGACAATTTAACAAAGAGTAAAAGAGCGAAAGAGAAAAAAGACAAGCAGAGAGAAAAGCATTGTAGAGCAGCATTCTGATGCTGCTAAACTGCATCTACGTGTAAGTTTAAGATTTCTTTTTTACAAGGAGTAAAAGAGCAAAAGAGGAAAAAGAGAGAAAAGAAAGTGGTAAATCATACTATCTTCAGTCCTGGTTTCACTTTTACAATAAATAACCACCGAGAACACCGAAATCACCGAAGGTTTAACAAAGAGTAAAGGGACAATTTAACAAAGAGTAAAAGCGCGAAAGAGAGAAACCTATTTCAACTCTTAATTCTCTAGCAGCAACGGCATGCTGCTTGCTTGTCCGTAGCTCCAATACAAAAGCTTCCCTCCAGCTTGAATTGCCCTATCAATGCCCACTCATTGTCCATAATAAGGGCAATGTTAGGGCAATGATAGGGCAATTCTTACAAGAGAGTTGCTTACTTCAATAAGATGAACTTGAGTGCCGGCGCATCCGAGCCAGAAAGTTTGTAAAAATAAATACCATTGGGCAGGCTGGAAGCGGGGCTAAAGCTAATACTATTATCGCCTTGAACCAGGTTGCGAGCGCTTAAGCTCTGCACTTTCTGTCCCTTGATGTTGAACACGTCAATGTTCGCCACAGCAACATTCTTGTTACTGCGAAGTGTCAACGCAGCACTTGCATTCACTGGATTGGGGTACATGCTGCCTAATTGCAGGGGCATTTCCACCAGCACATCGTCACTATTGGCAGATCCTTCCATGGCATAGCGGAAGGGAATGCTGTAGCTGCCGAGGTTGGGTGAACTTATCACAAAGCGAAAATTGGCAACGCCTGCATCGCCAATAATCAGGTTTAGATGGAACGCTGTGGTTTCACCGGCTCCAAGGATGAGGGGTACATCCATACTGCCGGTATAGCAACCGCCCTCTTCGTCGCAATAATTAAAATACCAGCCATCAGGGGCAGAATCCACTTCTATGTGCATGGTATAGTTGTCCGCCACTCCTTGGTTGAACACCCAGAAAGGCTGAGAAAGATAATCTATATTCGGCAAGCCAATGATGTTATTATTCCAATCCATCGCCGCACGCAGGTTATGCGTTGGCTGGGGAAGAGTGGAAACGCTTTGCACAATGGCTTTGTCCGGTAGCTGAACAGTTGCTATCGCCCAAAGATTGGCAGGATTCCAAGTGGGATCGATAGTGAATGTTTTGTTGAAGTTGAAGCTACTTCTCACATCCGTAAGATTGAGATCTTCGTATAAAATGCTGCGTACCACCTTGGTTTCTGCGGCGGAGATATTGTCTTCCAGCAGGTAATAGACCACTTTTGCGCCGGGAAGTTCCACCGCGGGGGAGACCTTCACAATGTTGCCACTAAATGCGCCAGTAGTGGTGGAGAAATTGGTGACGTTCATGCTAAGCGGCGAAGAGCTGTAACGGAATTGGTTTATAGCAGCGTTGTAAAGACTGCCGTCGGCGATACCTTCTCCGCTACCGTTCACCCTTATTTTGCCATTAAAGATAACCGCTGGGAGACCTATTACTTCATAATAATCGAAGCGATCTAGCACGATGGGCGAAGTTAAACCAGGGCTTTGGGTATATAACTTGGCAAGGATAAATTCGCCGTTATGTGTATTGGATAGGGGAACTTGCAAGCCTTCCCAAGCCACTACACAACCACCACATGTGTTGGAACCAAAGTCCTCAGCTAAGACGGTGTACGGGACATAAGGTGCCACGGCGTAAAGGCTGCCGAGCAGCAGCAAGGTTAAAACTAAACTGATGTATTTCATAATATTCTCCTTAAAACTATAGCTTAGAAACGGGTGGAAAGCTCTACCTTAACACCCTCGAAAGCAGATACATAACGGCAAACGCCATTGCGGCACACTTTGCCACCGGCTTCCTTACCGCCAAAGATAACTAAATCGCTATGGCTGGCAAGGGGATATTTAGCTTCCATAAATGCCCAGTAACGGCTGTTCATAATGGCATCAAAATCGCTCCAGTTACTCTGCACTCCCAGGGAGAGGGCAAGCTTGCCAAAGCTGAGGTCTTTTTGGATTTTGGGCTCGTAATGCTTACTTGTAACTGCGTAAATCTGCTTTTCTGAGATCTTAAGCTCGGCTTTCACCGTAACTGGCACGCCAAAGAAGGGCAAACCAAAGGACAAAGCGGGGGTGCTCTCTTTCTGCCAATAGCGGTTCGCATCGTCTACCTTTTCTACTTGAGAATAGGCAATACCCAGGGTAGTGCTGTCTTTCACCCAGTCCAGTGAAGTGTAAAGATCGTTCATCTGCTTGCTTTTGGGGCTGTCCCAAGCTTCGGCGTAGTCTAAATAATAGCTTAGGCATTGGGAGATAGAGAGTGTACCGCGTGCTTGCCAGCCCTCTTCGTCAAGTCCTGTTGCCAGGGCATCAGAGAGGGTTTCGGTGTGATAGTTTGCCGCCGCTAAATCGTGCAGGCGGTACTGAAAGTCGTCGTATTTCTTGTAAGCAGCACCCAACTGAAGCACGCCAAGATTGTAATCCGCATTGGCATAGATAGCACTGCCAAAGCTGGTGGGTAGCCCCACTTGTCTATAAGTTTCGCTGTTGGCATATTCTGCGTAGGCTTGCAGATTGCTCCATGCTAGCTGCATTCTGCCGGCAAACACGTCCCTCTGGTTATATACGTTGGCACCCAGGGTTCGGTATGAGAGTGCAGAAGCCCCCAAACGTAAGCCGTAGGAGAGGGGAGACAGGAAATCGGCACCGTATGCCAAATCGTACTTTCCGTTGTTGTCAGGGCTTTCTATGGCACCATAGAGTGCTTTTACAGCATAGGCATCGTCGTATTTGAACACAAAGCCATCAATGCGGTGGTCTTCATCGAACTCTATATCTTTATAGCTGCGAAAGGTAAGCCCGTTGCCAAAGCTCTCTTCTGTGGTTCCAGCATGAATAGAGAACGCGTCTTTGCTATAGCTGGCGTAAAGCTCTTTCCAGCCAAGCTCCAGATTATTGGGGCTTAGCTCATCCACCAGCTCTGACTGGGTCGTGGAATACTTGGGCAAATCGGCAATGAACTTCATACCGAAATTAAAGTTACGGTAGGCAAGGCTGAAGGCAAAGCTATCCTTAAAATAGGCATTAAGGGAATCGGGAGCCGTGCGATACACGAATTGGGCTTCGTTCAAGCCGTTGATGGAAAGGGTGTTTTGCGCCAGCAACAGGGTGGCAAACAAGATTAGTAACAATAGCAGGATAACACTCTTCTGCATTTATTCTGCCTCGCTTTCCAAGCCCAGCAAACTGCGGATTTGCAGCTCGTAATGGTGCTCCACCCCTGGCTCGAAACCCACGTGTGAATACACTATCTCCCCGTCTTTATTGAGGATAACGGTGTGGGGAGGATTGCTTACATTCAGCTTCTTGGCAAGGCTTTTCTCGCTATCAAACAAGGTTACGAACTTGTAGTTCTTGCTCTTCAGGTAACTCTTGGCTTTCATCTGACTTTTAGGAGCATCCAAAGAGATTAATACCACGGTGAGCGAATCGTATTTAACCGCCAGTTCATGCAAATAAGGCATGGCTTGCTTGCAGGGTGCACAGTAGTCTGCCCAGAAGTCTATCAGGACGGGTCCCTTGCCTAAAAGGCTCTCCAAGCTTTGGTTCTTTCCCGTTTCATCGGGTAACCTGAAATCCAGCATCGCCTCTGCAAATAGCAAGGCGGATAGCAACAGGACGGCAAGAATTAGTAATAACTGTTTCATTATTTAGCTCCCTTTCGGATTAGCGGAATATCTATACCACCTAAGATGGTAGCATCATTATGGAAGGTAGTGGGCTTCTGCTGAGCAAAGATAACCAAGCGCATATCCTCTGGCAAGTCCACAGTAGAAGTCAAGTTAAAGTTTATCGGATTGGCAAGATTTACCCCATTAAGGCTGATGCTTCCCTTGGCTCGCACCACGTTATGCAAGTTAACGCCATTTACGTTGGTGTATGGAGATACCTCTTCAATAATCACATAGTTCAGCACCACATTGCTTTGATCCAAGGCTGCAAGAGGTGTAAGCAGCACCGAGCCGCTTAAATCTCTGCCACTCAAGGTAGGAGTGCCTGTCAGTTGATACTTAATAGGAGTGTCTTGCAGCACATAAGCATCCACAAGGCTTTGATACTGTGCAAGCGAAGCAACATTACTGAGAGTTACCTTTTCCCTGCCATTGAATATAGAGACAGGTGGGCTATATGCTCCATAGTATGGGGCGGTGTTATCCCCGGCAATTTCCAAACCGCCACTGGTGTGATGCTCCAGGTAAATAAAGTTGTTGGGATATTGCGCGTGCAAGTCTCTAAGCTTAGCTTCCGCGGGCGGGCAGCTTGGGCAAGTGCGAAACGTGAAGTATTCGGCGATCACCAGTTGCTTACTAACCGGTGGTTCGCAGGTCATTTGGTTACCTTTTAGCAGCCATTTATCGCCTATTTTAACCAGCCTTTCACCCACAAAGCTGCTATCGGCAACAACCCTTTTTGTGTCAGGGTCGGTAATTTTAAGATTCCAGTTCGCAAGTGCATTCGTGTCATTTTGCTGCATGGCAGTATCCATGCTTACATCAAAAACTGGATTGGCAACACCGGTCAGCATTGTCCTCAGCTCCAGTTCCCATTCGCTTTTGCTTACCCCAAATTGCAGGTAATCATCGGCATAGTAAACCATTGCCAAGCTTATATCGGTAGCGGTGGACTGGTTGAATGCCGTTTGCATGGGGTTAAAGAGGGTTGTCTCCAATATTTCCCCAATATCTGTAACCACGGGCGCCGTATATGCATGCTCAAAACGGTCGCAAGAGCTGAGCAAGGCAAGCATAACTATCAGCAACAAGCTTAGATATTTCATTTACTCTCCTGAATTTTGGACAACGCTGCGCTTATCTCACTTTTGCTGAGCAATTCGCCAAAGATATGCACTGGCTGTCCGGGGATATACAAAGCATTAAAAGGCACTCCGGCACGGTCATATTTCTTTATCCATGCCAATAGGGTTTCATCCTTCTTGGTAAAATCTCCACGTAATAGTACTACTCCCCGATCGGCAAATTCCTTCATCATAGCATCGGTGAACAGCACCGTCTTTTCGTTGGTCATACAGTTCTTACACCAGGCAGCCCCGATATCCAAAAAGATAGGCTTACCTTCGACACTGAGCTTGTTAAACAGCTCTTCGCTAAACACATACCAGCCTTCAGGCGCATGCGGAGCGGCAAGCATCTCACCGGCTGACTGCTGCACAATCGGCTGGGCATTTTCCTTGTAGGGCAAGTAATTAAAGGCAGCAGCAGCTATAAGAATAATGGGGAGAAGCGTGAATATCCACTGCGTTGCCTTGCTGTGTTCGTAGCGGACAAAGCGTCCATACAGCCACACCGAAAAGCCGAGGATAAACATAAACCAGATAACTTTAAGGAAATAGTCGCCATCGGTTAGTTGTAAAAGGGTTTTTAGCTGCGTATAGACGATATAGAGCAGCACGAAGCCCATCAATTCTTTGAAGAGCACCATCCAGTCGCCGGGTTTGGGGATAATCTTCAGAGCCTTTGGGAACATGCCAATGAGCAGGAATGGGAAAGCAAAACCCAAGCCCAGGGTAAGGAAAAACAGCATCATCAGTGCGGGTGGCAGTTTTAAGGCAAAGGGCAAAGCTGCCCCTAAAAAGGGTCCGGTGCAAGAGATTGCCATCAAAAAGGCAAAGATGCCACCGAAGAAAGAACCGCTGTATCCACCTTTAGTACTGGCTTGGGTGGCGATATTCATCCCGGGGGCGTGGATTTCAAATATGCCCAAAAGAGAGAGGGCAAAGACAAAAACCACCGACATTAAAGCGATCACAAAACCTGGGTTTTGGTTCTGTAAACCCCATCCGGCTGATTCTCCGGCTTGCTGTAAGGCGATAAATACCCCTGCCAACACGCCGAAAGAAATCAATACGCCCACCGTGTACACGAGGGTGTGCTTCAAAACCTTGCTCCTATCCTTCTGCGCTTGGTTCATAATGCTCATAATGCGGATGGGCAAAATCGGCAGCACACAGGGGGTGATATTCAAAATTATCCCGCCGATAAAGGCGAAGAGGATGTATTTCAGCACTTCTTTCCAGGGGACGGGAGTGTTGGGGTTCTGGGGTGCTGGAGTAGTGGCGTTCTGGATTCCAGCCTCCGCTGGAATGACGGGTGCGTTGGTTGGCTCGGGATTCTGATCCTGCGGAAGGGTTATGCCACTTTCATGCTGGTTAGCAGGGCTATCCACAGCAGCCACGATAAGCTTAAGCAAGCCCTCTTTTTCTTCAGGAGGGTTACACATGCCACTATCGTAGCACAGATTATAGTACATCGTCGCCTTAATCTGCTTTTCGCCGGGCTTGGCATTTGCCTTCACCGTATAGGGCAGGCTAAGCGTTACTTGCGGATGATAGTGCCATTCCACATCAGAAACCACTTTAGTCGCTTTGGGATAGCTTACTTTGCCAAAACTTAACTCGGGATGCGAAGCCTCCAGGTAAAAATACTCCGGATCTTTGGGATTGAAGCTTTGCTTCTGCCCTTCGGGAATGCTTAAAGTGGCACGCAATATGCCTTTATCGCCTGGCTTCAAATTGTTATCTGACAGAACGAATTTCACCGATTGAGCGGCTAACGAGCCTGTAACAAATATCACAAGTGCAAGTAGTAAAAGTCGTTTATGGCTAATGCGCATGTATCTATACCTCCAGGCTATATGCCTTATCTTGTTAAATAATTTAATGCAGAAAACATTCCAAGCAATCAAGTAATTATCATTTAAGGGAAAAAAGCACCTTCCTTGCTTATCCGTACGGGGTCTCATCGGGATCTGATCGGGATCTCATCGGGTCTATACCCGTTCGGATCAGGTTCAATACGCTTTCGGAACTGCTTCGGATGAGCAAGGAAGGTTAAAAGAACAAGTTAGTTGTTAGGGGATGATTGTTTGCAATAATCCATGCCGCAGCCCTCTGCTAAACACGTGCAAGCCCGAAGCAGTAAAGGTTTCCAGCATAGCAAGGCTTAGCATGGCGGTGGCAAGAATGGTATCTGCTCTATCTGTTTCCATGCCGGGAACTTGCCTGCGTTCTTCCAGAGAAAGCTTGCGGTAAAGGGCTATTTGGCGGGTTAATTCCTGAGCGCTGAGGTAATAGTTATCCAGCTTGGCTAAAACAGTTAAAGGCTTTCCGATCGCCACTTTGGCACAGGCGGTGACCCCGCCCCCGTTGCCCAAAATGAGTTTACCCTGCCAATCCTGTTTGTCAATACCGCGCTTGATGGCATCTTGTAAAGCTGAGAAATCAGCTGCTGAAATCGGATCGCTATGAACATGCCCATTCGTAAGCGTAACTGCACCCAGGGGAATGCTATGCGTATGCTGTATTTCACCTTTTTTGCCAAAAATAAGCTCGGTACTGGCGCCTCCGCTATCGATCAGCAGAATGTCTGCCTTAGGGTTTTCCAGCGCACTAATAATCCCCCGCCAAGACAATTCCGCTTCCTCTTCTACGCTGATGACCTTTAATCGTAAACCGTTTGCCTGTTCTAATCTCTGGATTAATTCTGAGCTATTCTTTGCCCTGCGTAGTGCTTCGGTGCCCACAGCGAGGAACTTGGTAACCTGCATATCACGGCAATGCTGCATCAGTTCCGTGGCTGCACTTATGGTAGCTTGGAGGGCAGCTTCGCCTAAATAGCCATTGGTGTCCAACGCAGCACCCAGACGGTTCTGAATGCGGTATTCTGCCAATTCCGTAAACTTATGTGAATACTGCTCGGCAATCAGGCATTTCAAGGCATTACTGCCAAAATCAAAGGCAGCGATGCGTGATGCTATTTTGGGGCTATCAGTCATCGCTGCCATTATCATTGTAGAGCAGGATTCTAATCCTGCTAAAGTGAGAGTTCAGCAGCATCGGAGTGCTACTCTGCGGGTTAGGCTATGGTTGGAAACCGTACTATACCTCAATCTCCGGATACAGCGGGAATTTATTGGTAAGTGCACGAACTTCGTTTTTAATCTCTGCCAAGGCAGTTTCATCTTCGTGCTTATCACGCACTTTCTTGATCAGTTGGGCAATGGTTTTCATTTCGGGCTGTCCCATATTACGCGTGGTAACAGATGGAGTTCCCAGCCTGATACCGCTGGCTACAAAAGGACTGCGGGTATCGAAAGGCACAGTGTTTTTATTGGCGGTTATACCTGCCAAATCCAATGCTTCTTCCATGCGTTTACCGCTGGGTCCGCCCTGTTCTTCGGTACCCAAATCCACCAGCATAAGGTGCGTGTCTGTGCCGCCTGACACCAGCTTAAAGCCTTCCGCCATCAATGCAGATGCCAGGGTAGAGGCATTATTGATCACATTTTGCTGATAGGCTTTGAATTCTGGCTGTAAAGCTTCCAGGAAAGCAACTGCTTTACCGGCAATGGCATGCATCAAAGGACCGCCCTGAATGCCGGGGAAAACTCTGCCATCGATGTCTTTGGCAAATTCTTCCTTGCACAGGATAAGCCCGGCACGCGGACCACGCAGCGTTTTGTGGGTGGTGGAAGTAACTACATCTGCGTAGGGGACAGGATTGTCGTGCAAACCTGCCGCTACGAGTCCGGCTATATGCGCCATATCCACCATGAGCTTGGCACCCACCATGTCGGCAATAGCCCGGAAACGGGCAAAATCTATCTTACGTGGATAAGCCGAAGCACCAGTTAAAATCATCTGCGGTTTATGCTCTTTCGCCAAACGCTCAATCTCTTCATAATCGAACTGTTCACTTTCTTTATCCACATGGTAATGGATGATGTTATAGAACTGCCCGCTGAAAGAAAGGGGATGCCCGTGGGTGAGGTGTCCGCCGTGAGAAAGCTCCAACGAAAGCACCGTGTCACCGGGTTTAACGAGGCTGAAATAAGCTGCCATATTGGCTTGGGAACCGCTGTGAGGCTGAACATTGGCATGCTCAGCACCAAAAAGCTGCTTGGCACGCTCGATGGCAAGCTTTTCCACTTCGTCGATATACTCGCAACCGCCATAGTAACGACCATACAGATTATAGTTAATGTGTCCGGTCTTCTTGCTCCAACGGTAGGGATAACCCTCTGCGTACTTGTTAGTTAGAACACTGCCCTGAGCCTCCATAACCGCCATGGAAGTGAAGTTTTCACTGGCGATAAGCTCCAGATTTTCACGCTGACGGATAAGCTCGTTTGTCATCGCAGCGTATAGTTCGGGGTCATACATTTTAATGTGTTTCATGACCTTTCTCCTTGATGTATTTTATTAATTCGTGTTTGATGTCTGCCACCCTCAAAGGGGGTAACTAACCATGTATCTACGATTTGTAGCGCATAGGCAGTGGCAGTAAAACGCCCCGCCAAGGCCAGAACATTGGCATCGTTATGCATGCGGGAAAGACGTGCTACGTCCGTTATGGTGCATAAAGCAGCACGAATACCGGGGACTTTATTGGCAGTAATACTCATGCCAATCCCGCTGCCACAGATCACGATTCCCACATTACAGGTGCCGTCGGCAACCGCTTTAGCAGCTTGATATCCGGTATCGGGATAATCCACGCTTTGCTCACTATAGGCACCGAAATCTACAAATTGATGTTCAATGTATGCCTCTTTGATCGCCTCTTTCAGGGCAAATCCGGCATGATCACTGGCTATTGCTATTTTCATATGTCCTCCGACATTAGGCAACTAAGTGCCAAACAATAATACTTCGATAATTCACTTTCGCTGCGGCTCATTACAATTACGGGCTTGGTAGTACCCTGGATCATGCCGGCGAGTTCTGCACCCGCAAACAGCATCAGCCCCTTATAGAAGCTATTGGCAGTCTCTAAATCTGGAAATATAAGGATATCTGCATCGCCGCCTACAGGTGTGTTTACTCCTTTAATTTCCATGCTTTGGGGATCAAGGGCTAAAAATATATCCAAGGGACCATCTATGATACAATGCTTTATCTGCCCGCGCTCTGCCATCTTGCTTATCAGGGCTGCGTCAATCGTGTTTGGCATGGATGCAGATACTTTTTCGGTCAC
>JALNXT010000357.1 GCA_023230245.1 Candidatus Cloacimonadota bacterium | reverse complement strand
CTGAATAAGTATTAAAAAAAGGTGGATGCTAAATCCACCTTTTTCATATCCAATATTGTTGTACTGCTACTGCACCGGGATTATCAATTCTATTACAGGTTTAAGGGTGAAGGCAATGCGCAGGATGCCGTTTATATAGCTAACGGTGGGCTTTTCCTTATCCAAGATCATCTGTGGGAAATAGATACGGCGGTCGAAGCGTCCTGTTTCAATTTCCATGCTATAGTAGCTGAGCGGGCAGTTTGTAGAGGCAAAGCTTCTGATGCCACTGATGCGCAGGTATTCGGGCGAGATGGAGATGTTTATCTCTTCTTTTTCCATACCTGCAAGTTCGGCAACCACAATCCACTCCAAATCTGTCTGAAACACATCGCATTTGGGATGCCAAACGTCGTCGATTACATCTTCGATAGCCAAGGGGTTGCTGGTGAGGGCAGAAACTTCGCCAATCAGTTTCAGCATTTCTCTTTGAATGCCCACGATGTCGGAAAAGATTTTATCTCGCATGGTTACTCCACTTTTGGTTATTAGTACTCGCTTCTTTCTTTGAACGAATAGATAAGTTCCTTATTGGGGGCTATTTCCAGAGTAAAGGTAACTTTGTCGTTCTTATCGGCGGTGTACTTCTGGTCAGAATCTATGATACGGGTGCTGGTAGCAAGCTGGTGAATGACATTAATTGTTTTGGCAGCATCGGAGTTATTCTTCAATGTTACTTGTATCACTCTTTCACTTACGCGGGTGGAAACTTGTTTCTGATCCTTAACCCGGGTGGAAGCTACCAGGTCGAAAGCGATGCCTGTATTTATCGCTACTTCTTCATTCTTGGAAGTGTGAGCGATGCTATCCTCACCGATAAACTCCAGATTGCCGTCTGTATCCTGCTTGTAAACTTTAATTGTGCCTTTGGGCAAGGCTTTTCCTGCTCCATTCTCGGCGGTGTTTTTGAACTTAATCATGCTTTTCACACCAGTACTATAAGTGGGATATTCGTATTCTGAGCGTGCTTTAACAGGCATGGGGGGATATAGCTCAAGTTGCTTGGTTTGGTTGTTGGCAAAGGTAACTTTCTGGTCCAGGGTGTACATGTGGAAATCGTGGAAGGCTTTCTCTTCGAAAGAGGGGGCAGCATCGTACATTGAAGATTCAGACAACATGCCGCGTCCCGAACTTGCTGTATTTTTGTAATAACTATCCTGCACCTGGTTCACATCGCCGGCAATCAGTTTTAGGGTAACGTCATTAAAAGCCTTTCCGGAGCGATTGTTGATCGTAACCCAAGAGTTAAGCTGAAGGATTTTCTCGTCCCAAACGGTGTTATAGGTAACATCCCAACTGAAGCCGCCGCTAAGATAGGTCATCTGCACAGGATACACGCCTTTCTTGGGGGCAATCAAGCTCCAGTGAAGGGTAGGTTTGGTGTAGAAATTGGCGGGTAATTCGGCAAGCTGAATCCATTGAACTTCGCTATCTGCCACCACCAAGAGACGGTTTGTGCCATATTCAATTATCCCCGTGCTGCCGCCATCGAAGAACTTTAACACCCCGCGCAGCTTGGATTGATCTTTCATAATCGCCATCACTTCACGATCCAGGTACTTTGCCATAATCTGATATTTGCCGGCAAGATCATATTCGTAATTCTGTTCGGCGACACGGATGCCTCCGCCGGTTACGATAACCGATGCTGGCTTAATCCGGCTGGTGATATCATCGAAGTTATATTCCTGACGTCCATTCTCCAAATTCAGTTCGAAACGGGAACGCACTAACGATAAATCGTCATTATAAATCGTAATCCAATCCTCTGCAAAAAGGGGAATCAGGATGAGAGAGATGAGCATTAGTAATGTGAAACGTTTCATGATGTCTCCTTCATAAGCCATGTGCTGATTGCTTTTATGGCTGATATACACAGTCTATTGCATCAGGGAGATATGTCAAGCGAAAACGTAAAGGGTAACTGCATCAGCCCTCGGGCTGCCAATCTCCGAATTGGCAGAGACAGCGTAGCTGTCTTGAAAGCATCCTCTGGATGCTGTGGCAAATCAGAGTTTGCCACCCCAAGTTTTGTCACCCCAACCTGCACGAACTGTCCTATCATTGCCCTATCATTGTCCATGTGAAGGGCAATGATAGGGCATTGATAGGGCAATGCAAGCAAGGAAGCCAAAAATGTGGGCAAAAAAAAGTGGCTCCGGAAGAGGGATTCGAACCCCCGACTTAGTGGTTAACAGCCACCCGCTCTACCGCTGAGCCATTCCGGAACACTTTGTAGAGGCAAGATCTATAAACGGCGAAAACTGTCAAGAGAGAAAATTATATCCCCTCTATGATGTGGAAGTATTTTGAATCTGCAACGTGGTGTTTTAGCAGGTTATGAATCTTAGCCGTATCATCCGTTGCCAGCATCCTGCCGAGGATTTTAGGGTTGCGAACCGTGGCAGTGAGGCTTTGCATCAACCGCAGCTGTAATTCAGGTTTATTGGCAGGATTTAGGATTAGAAAAATAAGGTGCACGTTTTTGCCATCAGGGCTGTCCCAATCTATGCCGGGGATAGATTTTACCACAAATAACTTGCTGTTGCTTAGTCCATAGAGATGAGCATGCGGAAAAGCCACTCCGCGTCCCAGTGCCGTGCTGATTTGCTCTTCGCGTCTCCAGATTTCCGTCTTGAGGTAGGCCTCTGAGAGATCTATTTTTATAGCGACGTTTTTAACTAGGTCATGGAGCAGTTCTTTTTTGGTAGTAGCAGTAGTGTTTAAGAACACATTATCCTTTGTGAAGATGAAGTTTACCATGTCTTTACGAAGTTTCTTTAATGCAGCGGCAAGCCAGGGACCAAAAAGGACGGTAGATAAAAGGGAAGCTGCCACTATGCTGACAAAGACCCTTTCGGAGATGAGATTAGCGCTGTAAGCCAGCATGGAAATCAC
>JALNXT010000013.1 GCA_023230245.1 Candidatus Cloacimonadota bacterium | reverse complement strand
CATGCTGACTTACTTCATTTTCGTAATTCTAAAACTGTTCCTGCCTAAGCGTATATATCAAGCGGGGGTGCAAAAAGTAGTGCGCTTCTGGGCGCGAACCACGCTGCTTACTACCGGTAGTACAGTTGAGGTGGAGGGTTTGGAGAACCTGCCTTCGCACCGCAATATCTGTTTTATCAGCAATCATCAGGGGATGTTTGATATTCCCTTGGTGCTTGGTTTTATAGGTATTCCCACGGGTTTTATCGCCAAGCAAGAGCTGTTTAAAATACCAGTGCTAAGCCATTGGATGCGTGAGATGCCCTGTGTGTTTATCGATAGAGGCAGTGCCCGTAAAGCGATGGAATCGTTTCAGAAAAGCGCAGAAGTGATAAAAGCCGGCCATCCCATGGTTATCTTCCCCGAAGGTACACGCAGCAGAAGCGACAACATGGGGGAATTCCATTTAGGCAGCCTGAAACTCCCTATCATGGCGAACGCCACCATTGTCCCGATGGTAATAAAGGGAAGCTGGCGCATCATGGAAATGGACAAGAAACTGCATAAAACCAAGCTTAAAATGCGTATTATGTCTCCCATTGAACCAGATAACCCCATTTATAGGGATAAACACAAGCTGGCAGAACACCTCCATAAACTAATTAAAGATAACCTGGAAGAGATGTAAATGCGGGCTGTTTTTACAGTTGCACTGCTGATTTTGCTCGCTACGTCTTGCCTATATGCGGATGCGAAACTGAGCTGGGGTCCCAAACTTGGCTTCAATTTATCTCAGCATTACGGGACGAAAGGCGCAGAAATGGATTACAAAGTGCGGACGGGCTTGCGTCCTGGCTTGGCTGCGGGTGCCTTTTTAGAGATGGAAATCTCTGAGAACCTCAGCCTTATGTATGAGCTGCTCTACACCCAAAAAGGCTCGAACGAAGATATCACCGTCTATCGCATCGACGAAGCAGGGGATGGCGTGATGGTAGAGCTTCCCAAACCCGCTGAGATGAAGGTTAAATACTATCTGGACTACATAGAAATTCCGGTTGTGTTCAAGGTTAAGATGATGGATAAACCGAAGTTTTCTATCTTTACGCATGCAGGAAGCGCCATGTCCATAAAAGTGAAGGGCTATCGGCAACTGGATGGCAAGGTTTATCTCACCAATGGAGACGGCTTTGATGAACTGATTGTGTATGCAGAGAGCAAGCTGGCGGAAGTGAATATGTTCGATTTCAGCTTTGTCTATGGGGGAGAGTTTGTGTTTAAATACAAGATCCCGATACACTTAGAGTATCGTTTCACTTTGGGATGGGACTATCTGTCTCTGCCCACAAATCCTGAATATGATCCTTCATCCAAGCCTGTGGAACTGCGCAATCAGACTTATTCTCTCATCCTCGGAACACGTTTTTAACAAAAGGAGCATACCCTATGAAAAGCACCAATATCTGTATTTTACTACTCGTTCTTGCCTTACTCTGTATTACTGTAACAGGGTGGACGCAGCCTAACTACACTACTGTATATGCGAGCGAACCTTACGGCTCGAATCAGATAGATATTCTGTATAATTCGAATCATAACGAAAGCCTTATTTACCAGCTTGATGGCGAGCTTGTCACCCAAGTTATGACGCCTTGGAACGCTCTAAGTGATTGGCAAACCTGCACCATTACCATACCGGTGAATTACAATATTGGGTTTTATAGCACTATTCCAGAGCTGTGGCTTACACCCCTGTTTTGGGAAGGCATCGGCACGCCTCCGCTAAGTTATTTCACGCCTTTAACTTCAGACCCGGTGGGGGATCATCTGTTCACTTCTGCATGGCTGGATATTACCGATACTAAGGTTTGTATGTCTCAAGATAGGCTGTATTTCGCCATGCGAAACAATCATACGTCTTTTCCAGTTAGTTCCGGGCTTACTTATTTTGCCTATATGCCCGTGGTTGTTGATCCCGCCTCGTCGCCAGAGGAAAACCCCATTGTCTTTGGTCTGATGTACACGGTGAATGTTTTCGGAATAATCAGCCCTGGGCTATACAAGATAACGGGGACTGGTTTGAACGATCTGGTTCGCATTGGCAATATTGAAAGCGCGGTTGTGGAGCAAAACCTTATTTTATCGTGTGCAAAGGCAGACCTGCTTGCAGATTCAGATTTCATGGCATGGTTTGATCCCGATAACCCCCTCGTGGCTCTTACCACAACCACCAGCAAGATTACGCTTACTTCGGGAAGCCTTCAATCTGATCTGACAGTAGGCGCGAATATGCTTTTGGAGCAAAGAACCATTCCCGTAATCAATGCTTATGCGCCTGTACTTTTTGAGCCGCTTTATGCCTTTGAACCGGGAGAACAAGCTACACTTACTGCCTCGATTAAATACAGCGATTTAGATGGCAACTTCCCTCGTATCGCAAGCCTTAGTATTGATGGTGGAGCAGAGCTTCCCCTTGTCCCAGATACAGGGTTCCTTGGTAACTTTGTACATGGAGAGCGTTTTACATCGACAAGTATCCCACTGCAAAACACCTGGAGCCAAATCCGCTTTCGTTTTTCAGATAGTGATGGCTTTGTCTATTACACCGTGAATAGCAGCGGAAATGAAGATAATATCCTTGCGCCCCCAGTGAAGTTTAGCCTCTATCCAAACCCAACTACCGACAGGCTGCAGATAAAGAATCTGGATAGTTCCATACGGGAATTGCTTGTTTACAATATCCGCGGACAGAAAGTGCTAAGCTTAGCGGTGCAGCCAGAGCAAAAGAATCTAAGCTCCGATGTTTCCAGCCTAAACCCTGGCATATATTTCATAAAGAGCAAGGGTGATCTCTCTCCGGCTGTGAAATTTGTAATATTACACTAATCAAAGCCATCATTTCAGGTTCAAGCTCCTTGCTTAGCCGCAAGGGGGTTCATCGGGATCCGATCGGGATCTCATCGGGATACAACCCGATCAAAGCCGGTTCAATAAGCTATCGGAACCGATTCGGATATCAAGGGTGATGCACGGATTAAATCACGTTAAGTTTAGTGCCATGGATCAATTGAAGCTGAGTTTAACAGTGAACTAAGTGAGGATACTTTATTGCAAGCTGTTCACATTGATCTGGCGAAGTGCTTCATACATTATAATCCCTACTGAATTGGCAAGGTTGATGCTGCGGATATTATCGCTCATAGGAATGTTGATACACTGCTGCGGGTATTGCTGTAAAAGGCTTTCTGATAAACCGCGGGATTCCGGCCCAAAGATGAATACATCGCCAGCTTGATACTCTTTATCCCAAAAACACGTCTTCGTCTTGGTGGTGGCAAGAAAGATGCGGTCGTGGGGAAAGCTACTAAAGATCTCTTCCACACTTTCGTGGATATGCAAATCCAGATCTTGCCAATAGTCTAAACCTGCTCTTTTCAGGGTTTTATCATCCAACATAAAGCGAAATGGTCTTATTAGGTGCAGAGGGCTATCGCTGCCAACGCATAAACGGCCGATGTTGCCGGTGTTTTGGGGGATTTCAGGTTCAAAGAGGACAATGTGGAGCTTTGATATCATAATTAAGAAATCTGAAAGCCAAACAATCTATCCCAGAAATCCAGCCATACATTTAGCTGCTCTGCGATTAAGCTTTGGGGTAGTTTTACATTAACGGCATAAGAGGTGAAGGGTATAGTGGAGAAGTGCATGGGCATCATAGTTTTACGGTTAGCGGGGAACATGCCAAGCTTGTAAATCACCATCTTTTGAGCTTCCGGGGTAAGGAAATGCTGGATGAATTTGGTTGCCATAGCGTAGTTTAAACTCTCTCTCTGCAAGCCGATAGACTCAATATACAGATAACTCCCTTCTTTCAGCATGGAGATATCGAAATTCTGATTGGCGGGATCAATCTCTTCCAGAAAGGCGGGGATGGTGTTCAGGCTCATCAGGAGATTGCACTCCCCTTTTTTCAAGGCTTCCAGGGCTTCGTTTCTATCGGGATAGGTTTTGTAGATGTTCTTACGGAGGCTTTTCCACAGGTGCTCGTAGCCATCATGACCAAAAAGTGCTAAACTCCAGAACAGGCTGGCTCGTCCCACACCTGATTCGTGCGGATCGCAGATCGCCATCTGGCTTAGGTATTTGGCATCTTGCAGCTCTCCGAAAGATTGCGGGGCGGCAGGAATATTCTTTTTGTTATACACCAAGCAAAGGCTGCTGTAAGCATAGGGGATGAGGCGCAGCTCTGGATCGAAGATGCTTTCTTTAGCTAATGGTTCTGGGTCAAAGCCTTCGGGGCGAACAAATTGGGTGGTGAGCGAATCCGAGATTGCGAAAGAATTATCAATACCCAAGGCAAGATCAAACTTCCCGCTGTTGGCTTTATCCTTAACAGCTTTGCTTAGCTCGGCAGCATTGCGGAAAAGCACGAGATTAACGGTGCAAGCGTTTTTCTTGCTGAATTCTGGTACCACGGTAGATTCCAAGCCGGATTTACGGAAAGTATCTGTGCAATAGATAGTTATAGTGTGCTTATTGTCTTGGCTAGAGGTTTCTTTTAAGGTGTCCTTCTTCCCACAGGAAGAGAGCAGAACGAGAGATAATAAGACTGAAAATAGACGTTGGATCATGCTTAAACTCCAAATAGTACCCAAGCTACGATAAAATCCATCACCAGAATAGCAACTGCAGAATACACAACGGTAAGGGTTGTAGCCCTGCCCACTCCCTCTGCTCCGCCAAAACAACGGTTTCCATGGAAACATGCGAAGGTGGTGATGATGAAGCCAAATACCAAAGATTTCGCCAGTCCCCCCCATAAATCTGAAGGCTCAAAGTAGCTGCGCATGTTGTTAAAGAAAGTGTAGTAATGAATACCGTATCTTAGCCAAGAAAAGTACCAGGCACAGATTATCCCAACCGCATCGGCAAAAACCGTGATCAGCGGGAAGGCGATAATACCCGCTAGGATGCGGGGCATGTATAAAAATTCGTAGGGATTGATGTTCATGCTTTGTAGAGCGTCAATTTGCTCGCTTACGCGCATGGTGCCGATCTCTGCGGCGATGGAGGCTCCCACCTTACCGGTAAGTACCAGGGCGGTAAGCACGGGTGCAAGCTCTATCATGGTGGATTTGCCGATGAGTACGCTTAATAGGTTTACCGGGATGTAGCCTTTGGATTGATACACCGCTTGTAATGCCGTCACTAATCCTGTAAAAGCTGCGGTTAAGGCAATTAAAAAGAGAGAATCAAAGCCGATACGCTTAAATTGAATGAGGAATTCCTGATAGCGTTTGCCTAAAGACCGGACGCAGGATAGGGATTTGCCAATAAAGATAGTGTATTCGCCAATACCGGCAAAAACATTACTTATCATGTGTGTCATCGAGGGGTCTGAATAAGGTATATTCCTTTTCGAAGCCCAAGTCCACGTTACCGGTAGCACCATGCCTGTTCTTGCTAACGATGATCTCTGCGATACCCGGTTTCTCGGTTTTATCGGGGTAGTAGTATTCATCACGGTAGATGAACATCACCAAGTCGGCATCCTGTTCGATAGCTCCAGATTCACGCAAGTCGGCAAGTTTAGGCCTTTTATCTTCGCGGTTATCAGCGGCACGGTTTAGCTGCGAAAGTGCCACTACCGGTACCTTCAAATCCTTAGCCAGAATCTTTAAAGCACGGGATATTTCCGATATTTCCTGCTGTCGGTTTTCTTTGTCGCGGGGCAGAGTCATTAGCTGTAAATAGTCCACAATAATAAGATCAATGCCTTCAATCTCAGCGGTCAAACGGCGTGTTTTGGCTCTGATGTCGAGCGGGGTGTTGGTGCCGGATTCGTCTATATAAATCTGCTTGGTGGAGAGCACTTCCGAAGCCTGCATGATACGAATGAGCTTTTCTTCGTTCATGCCATAGCCCTTCATCATGCTGTCCATATTAACTTCCGAGGCAGAGCTGAACATCCGCATCAGCACCTCATCCGCAGCCATTTCCATGGTAAAGATGGCAACCTTTTTGTTCAGATTAACCGCTGCATGAGAGGCGATGTTGAGTGCCAGAGCTGTTTTACCCATAGCGGGGCGAGCGGCAATAATGATGAATTGCCCGGGACGGAAACCACCGGTAAGCCTATCTAAACCAGAGTATCCTGTGCTTACCCCTAAAACAGGGAGTTTAGTGGAGGCAATTTGATCTATGTTATGCAGAACTTCTGCGCTGATCTGATCGATGCGCTGAAAACCCTGATGGCTGGGAAGCTCTGCTATGGCAAAGATTGCCTGCTCGGCGTCGTCAATTATGGATTTAATGGGTTTGGCAGAAGTGTAGCAAGATTCGATAATCCCATTGGATGCCAGGATAAGGTGTCTAAGCAGGGCTTGTTCGGTTACAATGGTTAAATGATATTCAAAATTGGCACTGGAAACCACGAAATCGGTGATCTCGTTAACATAGGGAATACCACCGATCTTTTCAAGCTGATTGTTCCTTTCCAGGCGGTTGATCAGGGTAAGTGCGTCAATTTCGATGCTTTCGTTAAACAGATCTTCCATGGTGCGATACATAATCTTGTGTGCGCTGCGGTAGAAGAACTCTTCCTTCACCTTCTCAATAGCCTTGCTTACCACGTTGCTGTCTATCAGCATTGCGGATAGTATCGCAGCTTCGGCGTTTATATCGGCAGGAAGGCTGCGTTCCGATATTTTGGTTCTATCCAGAGTTTCAGAGCTATCTTTTTTAGCCATAACGCAAGTCTAAACTAAGGGTTGTTTGCCATATTTTAGCTTCATCGCTGCTGCTACATTGGGGGGGACAAAATCATCCAATTGCCCGCCCAGGGCAGCTAATTGGCGGATCATGGAAGAAGAGAGGTACATATATTTGAGGCTTGGCACCAGAAAGATAGTCTCTATTTCGGGGCTTAGTTTTTTATTGGTAAGGGCAAGTGCTAGCTCGTATTCAAAATCCGATACAGCACGCAATCCCCTTATCATAATCTTGCAATCCATGGCTTTGGCGTAATCTATAAACAAGCCATTAAAGGTAGATACATGAATATTTGGCAAGTGCTGCGTAGCTTCTTTACATAGCTCGTAACGTTCTTCCAGGCTGAATCCCGTTTGCTTATCTGTGTGATCTGCCACAGCTAAAATAACGTCGTCGAATATCTTGCTGGCTTTCTCAAGGATGTTTATGTGTCCATAGGTAATAGGATCGAAGGTGCCGGGGTAAATGACGCGTGTCATTGCTTGCTCAATGCAGCCTTACGGATTTCTTCAAGCTCTGAAACCTCTTTGGGGATGTTTTGTGAAAGCACGCAATAGCCGCTTTCTGTTACCAAGACATCGTCCTCGATACGGACACCAAGCTTTTCTTCAGGAATGTATATACCTGGCTCCACGGTTATCACATTGCCCACCTCAAGGATAGCATTACGCCCGCCCACGTCATGAGTATCCATGCCCAAAAAATGAGTAACGCTGTGCATGTAATACTTCATCACATCATCAGGATGCTCGATCAAACCAATCTCCACCATGGCAGCAGCAAGCAGGTCTCTGGCGGTTTTGTTAAGTTCAGCCATTTCGAGGCCGGGTTTAATCATCTCGATCACCTTTTTCTGCACATCCAACACCAAGGAGTATATCTGTTTTTGGCGCTCTGAAAAGCTGCCATTGATGGGGAAGCAACGGGTGATGTCTGCGCTGTAATTTAGATATGATGCGCCTACATCCATTAGTACTACTTCGCCATTTTCTATTCTGCATTCGTTAGATTTGTAATGCAATGTTGCAGCATTTATCCCGCTACCAACGATGGGGGAGAAGCCCCATTGTTTTACTCCCATGCGTTGCATCCGATAGAACATCATGGCTTCCAGTTCGTATTCCATCATGGAGCTTTCGGCGTTTTCCAACACGTCCATAATCGCCTTACCGGTGATGTCGATAGCGCGCTGAAGCTGCATTAGCTCCCAATCGCTCTTTATTTTACGTAAGGGAGTTATCAGACTGGTGATGGATTCAATTACTATATTGGGAAAGCGTTCCTTAATGGGTGAAAGCTTGAATAGTTGGGTGCTTAAGGGTCTATCTATTACCTGGCTCCCAATATTCGCCCAAATCTTGCCGATCACAGGGCAATACATGGAAAGCACAGCGGCAAACTCGTCTATGTAAGCTATTCTATCTATTCCGCTTAGTTCTTTTGCTTCTTCTGCACTCATCTTGCGTCCGTCCCACACTTCTTTGGCGGGGTCGTTTCGCTGGATAAAGAGGTATTCGGTAGGGACAATGCCGCTTTTATATGCAAAATAAATCGCTTCGGGGATTTGAAGGCCTGTTACATACAGGAAGTTGTTATCCTGCATGAATTTCTCCAGATTGGCTTCTCCGGCAGCAAAGAGGACGATAGCTTCTTTGTCTGCTAAGGCGTTGGTAAGCATTTCACGGCGTGGGATGGTAATTTCAGCATTCATATTGTCTCCCTTACTTCTCGTTTGCGGCTTTGTTCTGGGTTTTAATGGGCTTGATAATGCCAAACTCAGGTTCTTCGCTTTGGTTCACAACCCCTGGGGTTATGATGCATGCTTCAATATCAGTACGGTCTGGGATATCGTACATGATCTTCAGCATGAATTTCTCCATGATGGAGCGTAAGCCACGGGCGCCAGTTTTGTGAGTGATGGCAATACGGGCAATTTCTTTCAATGCCTCTTCCTCAAAATTGAGATCCACACCATCCATTTCAAAGAACTTCTGATATTGTTTACAGATTGCGTTTTTGGGCTTCACCAGGATGTCTATCAACGCTTCTTCGGTAAGCTCATGCAGGGTACAAATCACCGGCATTCTTCCGATCAGCTCTGGGATCAAGCCATACTTCAATAAGTCATGGGGCGTGGTTTGGTCAAATATCTTCGCATCTTCTTGTTTCTTGCCAAGCTCCACATCGAAACCGATGGCTTTCTTATCCATGCGCTCTTTGATAATCTTTTCCAAACCAAAGAAGGCGCCACCCGCGATAAACAGGATGTTCTTGGTATCGAGCTCGATGAATTCCTGTTGAGGGTGTTTACGTCCGCCTTTGGGGGGTACGTTTACTTTTGTGCCTTCCAGTATTTTCAGCAAAGCCTGCTGTACACCTTCGCCACTGACGTCGCGGGTAATGGAAGGCGTTTCGGATTTACGTGATATTTTATCTATCTCGTCTATATACACAATCCCGCGTTCTGCTTTGGCAACGTCATAATTGGCATTTTGCAGCAGCCTAACCAGAATGTTTTCCACATCTTCGCCCACATATCCTGCTTCGGTGAGGGTGGTGGCATCAGAGATGGCAAAGGGCACCTGCAAAAAGCGTGCGAGGGTTTGGCCAATTAAGGTTTTTCCGCTTCCCGTAGGCCCAATCATCATGATATTGCTTTTTTCCAGGTCTATTTCGTCATTTTTACTCTGCTTATAGATACGCTTATAGTGGTTGTAAACTGCCACAGAGATTATCTCTTTGGCTTTATCCTGACCTATTACATACTGATCGAGGTAGTTTTTTATCTTACTGGGGATGGGAGCATCAAAATCCTCTGGAGTGCTTTCATCTTTATTAGTATCAATTATCGTATGGCACATCACGATACATTCGTCACAAATGTTACCCGCAATTCCCCTGATGAGGTTTTTCACTTCATTTTCGGCTCTACCGCAAAATGAACAGCTCAAAGTCTTATATTTATCCAAGAAATCCTCCTGTCTTCTCTTATCTCGGAGATTAATTCAGGGCAAAAGCCTGCTCAGCCATTGCCCTTCACTTATTATTATCTAGGCTTGTTTTCGTCAAGCTATTTTCGTATGGCGATTACTTCGTCAATAATCCCATAAGTCATGGCTTCTTCTGCACTCATAAAGTAGTTACGATCTGTATCGCCGAGTATCTTTTCTATAGACTGATTGGTGTGTTTATGCAGGATATCGTTCATGCGTTCACGTAAATACAGTATTTCTTTGGCTTGAATTTCGATATCAGCAGCTTGACCCTGGGCACCGCCCATAGGCTGGTGAATCATAATCCGGCTGTTGGGCAGGGCAGTCCGTTTTCCCGGTGCACCTGCTGCGAGTAGCACTGCTGCCATACTTGCCGCCTGACCGATGCAGATAGTGCTTACCCGGGGTTTGATATATTGCATGGTGTCGTAGATAGCCAATCCAGAGGAGATCACTCCGCCGGGGCTGTTGATATACATATAGATATCCCGCTCGGCATCTTCACCTTCGAGGTGCAGAAGCTGCGCAACAACTGTGTTGGCAAGGTTGTCTTCTATCACTCCGCCCAAAAACACAATCCGGTCTTTCAGCAAGCGTGAATAGATGTCGTAAGCGCGTTCTCCGCGACCTACTTGTTCGATAACCATGGGGATAAAATTCATTATTCCTCCGTCGTTTCCAGGGTTTCGGCTTCCGGAATCTCTGGTTCTGCTTCCGGTTCAGCGATCACAAACTCGCTGCTGGCAGCAATCTGCCTTAAGATAAAGTAGTTCTGCACTGCCATTTTGAATTCTTCCGTGCCGAGATCGGCTTTGTTAGCCTCTTTATAGGCTTCTGCGCTTTTATCATCCAGGATAGCTTCATGGATGATATATTCTGCCGTCATCTCTTCGGTAACTTCCAAAGGCATGGCTTTGCGCAGGTTATTCATAATGTACATACTAACCATTTCCTGAGCTATCTGCATTCTGTATTGATATACATAGAATTTCCGATATTCAGGATTATCTACTTTAGATGCTTCCTGCTCTGCGAGGTATTCAATGGTCTTGTGGGGAAGATCGAAGTTGTTATCCACAAAGAGCTTGGTGATCACGCTGAAGTTATCTATATTTATGTTAATATGCTCGTTTTTCAGGCTCATGTCTTCGCTTACTTTCGCCTTCATCTGCTCTAATGAGTCAAACTCCATATCTTTGGCAAATTCGTCGTCAATGGCTGGATATTCCATGCGGGAAATGCTGTTCACCATCAGGCTACAGGGGTATTCAAATTCTTTTTCGAGCTGCATGCTGGCATCCTGGGTAACCAGCATAATGGTTTTGCCTTGCATTGTGGCTTCAATAACGTCGCCGGTCTTGCAGCCGATTAGGGCTTCCAAAGATCGGGTGTGCATACCGGTTCCGGCAAACAAAATACCGGCTTTGGTGAAGCTGTCGCTGCCATGTTTGAAGCTGATATCCACCATCACCTGGTCATCTTCAATAGCATTTTCCACGTCGATAATATGTCCGTTATCCTGTATTAAACTTTCCAGGTATTTCTGCACTTCATCTTCCAGCACCTGTGGTTTGTGAGGAATGCTCAAGCCTTCTAATTGCTTAAAATCGATGGTGGGTTCGTGTTCCACTTCCACCTTTACTATCATCTCCTCGCCTTTTTCCCAAGTGATATCTTTCACTTCGGGGAAAAGCAGGAAATGAATATCGTGTTCGCCGGCAACTTCGTCGAATATTTCATCCACATAATCTTTCAGAAAGTAATCTCTGAGGGTATCTGTATGCATTCTCTCCACCATGGCAAGCGGGGCTTTTCCTTTGCGGAAACCTGGAACTGCGATGTCGCGAGAGGCTTTGCGGAGATATTTCTCGTATGCCTTTGTGGCTTTGTCGGCGGGTACGCTAATGTTAATTTCTTTGGTTACGGCATTTACTTGATTGAATTCAACCTGCACTTTATTCTCCTGTTGTTTAATTAAATATCTTGGTGCGAAAGAGGGGACTCGAACCCCTACGAGTTTAACCTCACTGGATCCTAAGTCCAGCGCGTCTGCCAATTCCGCCACTTTCGCATGCTTAAAAAGGCTAATTTGAACCAATAAATCTATGCTTATGCATCTGTCAAGCTGGAAGTGTGGGTGTGTCGCAGAGCAGCATTCCAATGCTGCTAAGCTCCGTATGTAGAGCAGGATTCCAATCCTGCTAAGCTCCGTATGTAGAGCAGGATTCCAATCCTGCTAAGCTCCGTATGTAGAGCAGCATTCCAATCCTGCTAAGCTCCGTATGTAGAGCAGCATTCCAATCCTGCTAAGCTCCGTATGTAGAGTAGCATTCCAATCCTGCTAAGCTCCGTATGTAGAGTAGCATTCCAATCCTGCTAAACTCAGTATTTAGAGTAGCATTCCAATCCTGCTAAGCTCCGTATGTAGAGTAGCATTCCAATCCTGCTAAACTCCGTATGTAGAGCAGGATTCCAATCCTGCTAAGCGATATCTATCCAGAATCTTTAGAAGTGCATTCAAACGCAGGAACGGCGTCCTACGCTACAGCTATGCTCTAAGCTGTGCATTGTCGATCAAGCGGGTTTTGCCTACCTTAACAGCCAGGATCATTCTGGTATCTGTTTCTGCAATCTCCACAGGAAGCAAAGTTTCGGGATGCACAAATTGAATGTAATCTATTTCAGCATTATTATCAACGATGATTTTACTTGCCGCTTGCAATAGAATCTTAATATCCCTAATCCCTTGGGAGTAAAGCTGCTTTGCCTTGTGGATTGCCTTAGATAGGCAGAGTGCCTGCTGACGGGTTTCGCCGCTTAAATAGGTATTGCGACTGCTCATCGCCAAGCCATCGGCTTCACGGATAATGGGACAGGGGACAATTTTACAGTGCAGATTCAGGTCACTTAACATCGTTTTTAGCACTGCCACTTGTTGAAAGTCTTTTTCGCCCATGAACATCAGATCGGGATTCACCAAGTTTACCAGCTTTAGCACTACTGTAGCAACGCCTCTGAAATGGCCGGGACGGCTTGCTCCACACAGCACTTCGCTGATTCCTTCCACGTTTACCCAGGTGCGATAAAACTGGGGATAGATATCCTCTGCGGTGGGAATGAACACGTAATCTACCTTGTAGCTGGACAATAGCTGTAAATCCCGCTCCATATTGCGCGGATAGCTGCTCAAATCTTCATTTGCCCCAAATTGGGAAGGATTGATAAATATCGATACAATGGTGGTATCACATTGGAGTGTAGATGCCTCTACCAGAGACAGATGCCCTTCGTGAAGAAACCCCATGGTTGGCACGAAGCCTATGGTTTTATCTTTCTGCCAGTTTTGGCTGAGGGCTTGCATTTCCTGCAGAGTTTGGATGAGCTGCATTTATAGAATCTTGTCAACCTTGTTTTGGTCGTTCAACACCACGATACGCGGTTTGTGGGCTAATAGCTCAGCTTCGTCCATCATCCCATAATTGATGATGATAACTTTATCGCCCACTTGCACTAATCTTGCCGCCGCACCGTTGATGCTGATATCTCCGCTGCCGCGTTCACCTAATATAATATAGGTGGAAAAACGGTTACCATTGGTGATGTTGAAGATCTCCACTTTCTCAAATTCGCGCAT
>JALNXT010000356.1 GCA_023230245.1 Candidatus Cloacimonadota bacterium | reverse complement strand
GGCTGGGGTTCTGCCTCTGGAGATTTGGATAGAGACGGCTTATTAGACTTGGTGGTGGGCAGTGGCAATGGCGCTAAAATACTGCACAACCGCACGGTAACTAACAACAAATCCATCTTTGTGAAGCCCCTATGGGATAATGATAGCATTATCCTGGAATCTGACGTTGCTCGCTTTAAAGATGTGCCCCAATCTCCTGCTTATGGCACCAGAGTAGTGCTAAAGCTACAAGACGCCAAGGGTGGAGAGTACCAATTATCCCGCGAATTAAGCAGCGCCAAGGGCACAGCATCTCAAAATGCAGCCGAATTACACTTCGGCATCGGCAACAGCAAGGTTCTGGAAATCAAGAGGTATCAGCCATGAGAAACATCTTATGTAACATCATTAATCCCATCTCAGCAGAGAGTTATGAATATTTACCACAGCATATCATCAGCATCGACAATGGCATTATCACCCGTATTTGCCCCTTTGTCGATGGTGATATCCTTGACTACGAAGATTATCGCGATGCAGTTGCTTTGCCTGGCTTCATCGATCTACACGTGCACTTGAGCCAATATAGGATCAGAGGGATGTATGAGCCTGCGCTTATCCCTTGGTTAAATAAATATGTATTCCCGGAAGAAGCACACTCTATAGACGTAGATTATGCCACTGATTTAGCGAAACGCTTTTTTAACGCTCTTAGCAGGGTTGGAACCACCACTTCCATAATCTACACATCTCCCTATGAAACTGCCTGCGACACCGCTTTTGAAATAGCCCAAAGCATGGGCATACGCGCCATGATTGGCATGACGATGATGGACATGAACTCCCCTATAGATTTAGAGCAAACAACCGCCGATTCGCTGAAAACCAGCATCAAGCTCTATGAAAAGTGGCATGGTAAAAGCCCTTTACTGGATTATATCTTTGCTCCCCGTTTTGCGCCCACCTGTTCTATGCCGCTTATGCAAGAAATCTCAGCTTTTGCCCTTAAACATAATGCCTGGATTCAAACTCATCTTTCGGAGAATCCCGATGAACTGCAATGGGTAAAAGAGTTGTTTGGCATGGAGAGCTACACAGAGGTGTACGAAAAGGCAGGCTTAGTTACTCCGCATACTATTTTCGGACACAGCATCCATCTAAGTGATAGAGAGCTGGGTATCCTTAAAGCCAATGAAGCCAAGATAGCTCACTGCCCTGACTCCAATTTCTTCCTCAAGAGCGGAGAATACCCCCTGCAACGGATACAGAATAAAGCTATAGCCTTTGGTTTAGGCAGTGATGTGGGTGCAGGAACTACCCTAAATATGCTGCATCACGCTAAGATGATGAATTATCGCCAGAGTGAGTTTTCTGTATTACCAGCAAGTGCCTTATATCATATTACTTTAGGGAGTGCAAAACTTCTTGGCATGGATGAGCGTATTGGCTCACTGCAAGCAGGAAAAGAAGCAGATATAGTATTCCTAAAACCACCGGAAGACTACCCTTTAAACGAGCAAAGCCTTTCACAAATGCTTTTCTTTGGCGATGAATATACTGTCCAGGAAACCATCGTAGCTGGCAACAAAGTTTATTCTCTGTAAGTTATACCCCTTCCTTGCTTGAATTTCCCTAGCATTGCCCACTCATTGCCCATAATAAGGGCAATGAGTGGGCATTGATAGGGCAATGCGTGCAAGCGCCATTATGTGTGATTATCAATAATAAATGCTTCACGACCAATTTATCTGCTAATAGAATATGATATGGAACAGCATTTGCTTGTTATAAGCTAGTAGTTAATAATAATAACCTAAGGAAGGCAAGTAAATGAAGTTTAGCATATTGACCCTAATGTTGGTAGTCTTGGCAGCAACGCTTTGCGCTGGTGTGAATTACACATATACTCTTGATACTCCCACAATGAGCACACAAGGCGCTTATACGGAGATAAAACTAGCTAATGCACAGAGCTGGGGACAGCCTGGCAACCCTGATCTCCCCTGGTTTGGCGTTAAGCTCTTGTTACCCATTGGCACAGAGGCTACTTCAATTAACATAAAACGCTATAATCCTGTTTTCTACGAGCTTAAAGCTCCCATATCGCCAATTCAGCAACAATACCCTTTTTCTCATAAGGTAACAGAGCCAATCACAAAACCTAATCCAGACATATACCAAGCTGCTGAAGTCTTTCCTGCCAAAGTTTACAACGAGCTTAGCACATACTTTCTAAGTGGAAACCCCATTGCGTTTACAGCGCTAAGTCCTTTTGAGTATTCACCTATAACCAATAAGCTTACTTTTTATAAAACTGTATCTGTAGATGTAGATTACAGCCAAAGCGCGAGAGCAATTGATGCTTCCAGTTTGTTGAAGCAAGATGCTTTTACCGCACAGCGTTTGCTTAAGTCTGTTGACAATCCAGAAAGCATTGTTACAAACCCCCAAAGAATCACAGGCTATAATTACCTGATGATCATAGACCAGGAAAAGCTTAGTAATTGGCAGCCCCTAAAAGCTCTATACGAAAGTAGAGGGCTTAATGTGCTGATTAAACCTGTTTCGGAAATCATTGCCAATAATACGGGCATAGACACCCAAGATAAGATACGTAACTATATCATTAGCGTGTATAATACCAATCCTCTGCGTTATCTATTGCTCGCCGGCGATACTGATGTAATTCCTCACAGGGGATTTTATGTAAACATGGGTGCGGATGGCTACACAGACGATGATATCCCTGCGGATATGTATTATTCCTGCCTGGATGGTAACTGGAATAATGATGGTGATACTTTTTGGGGAGAATATATGGAAGCCGATTTGGTTCCCGAACTTGCTGTGGGCAGGTTTTGTTACAACAGCGATACAGAGATAGCCAATTTCTTGAATAAGGTGATGAGCTATATGCTTGCTCCCGTGGAAAGTGAGCTAAAGTCTGCTTTCTTCGCAGG
>JALNXT010000355.1 GCA_023230245.1 Candidatus Cloacimonadota bacterium | reverse complement strand
AGCAGGAATATGGCGCTTAATCCCATTGCCGTCACTGTTGAAGATGTCGGCAGAATTTTAAAGAAACTGAGGTGAATAGCATGAAAGTAAATGCATTTAACGAAGAAAGAAAGAGGCTTACAGAGCTTGCTTTGGACAAGGCTAACCTAAGCGTGAAAAGGTTTTATGGCTTGGATACATCAACCTATGCAGAGGGTGCATTGGATGCCAAAACGAAGGAAATGCTGGGATTGGTGGCATCTATGGTCTTGCGCTGTGACGATTGCATTCGCTATCACTTGGGGCAGTGTTATAGCATGAAAGTTAGCGATGCAGAGTTGCAAGAGGTGTTTGGAGTGGCACTTATGGTGGGAGGCTCCATTGTTATCCCGCATCACCGCAGAGCCGTGGCATATTGGGAGGAGCTAAAAACCAGTTAGTACAAAGCTGTCGATCAGCTTGTTATCGATATCCCACGCATTGAAACTAAGCTTTCCGTCCGCGTGTTTGGCAATGATATAATGATGGGTGAGATTGAAGACTTTGCTGTAGGGGTTTGGGTTTCTGGTTTCGCGGATGGTACCGCCGCCGCCACCGCTAACCACATAGGTGATGCCGTCATATTCGGAGCGTTCATAATCGTGATCGTGCCCGCTGAATACCGCTTTCACATTGCTGCGTTTCAGTAGCTGGGGAAGGTAGAGCCTCAATCCCTGCTCATCGCCATGGTAACCAGAGCTAAAGATAGGGTAATGCAAGATGATAATCCCTGGCAAAGTGTCTTGTAACGCCGTTTCCAGCCATTTGTACTGAGCTGAATTGGGGCTTAAATCCATGGTACTATCCAGAACAATAAAGCGGATACCATTGAACTCTTTGATGTAATACGTGCTCGTTCCCAGAAAGGGGAAATTGGCAAGAAAGAGCTCGGTAGAGCGTTCGTGATTTCCTCTCGCGGGGTAAATGGGGCAGATGCTGGTGAGCGGCTTTGATATCTCGAAGAATGTGTCATATTCGCTCTGCGCAGTACCTCGAGAATTCAAATCTCCGCAATGAAAGGCTATTTCTGGCTTGTGTGCGGCAATTGCTGCAATAACTTTACGGTGGGAAACCTCATCGCTTTGAGTATCACCATAAAAGGCAATATCGGCAAACAGAAAGCTGCCAAACAAGAGCAGAGCAGAGAGAACGGCTAATTTCAGCTTGGAGTTCAAAGTGCCTCTGCTATCCTTATATTTACCTGCATCTTAGCGGTATTTTGGACTTCAAGATGCATGGCGTTCGTGGACGCTAGCGAAAACGCGTTTTCAGTCAAGCTCACCGCAGTTTCTCATATTCCTTCTGAAACACCTGTAAATCCTGCCAGGCAGGGGGTTTCCAGTTAGAATTACGCAATAATGCCGCGGGATGGTAGGTAACGTAAGCAGGAATACCCATAAACTCATGCACCTTATCACGGTGCCATTGCAGAGTATTGGTATTGTCAAATAGAGTTTGCGCCGCCACTAAACCCAGAATTAACAGTATCTTGGGCTGGATTATCTGGATTTGTTCCACAAGGTAGGGAATACAGGCGAGGCGTTCATTTGCTTCGGGATTGCGGTTACCGGGGGGACGGCACTTCACGATGTTGGTAATATACACATCGCTACGTTGCAAGTTAATTGCAATCAGCATCTTGTCTAAAAGCTGCCCAGCTGCACCTACAAAGGGACGTCCTGAAATGTTTTCCTGTTCTCCGGGAGCTTCGCCAATGAGCATGGCAGTTGCATCGGCATTACCTTCTCCATACACAAAACGGATACGCCCCACGTGAAGCGGGCACTTGGTGCAGATGGCGTATTTATCGTGGAGCTTAGTGAGGATGTTTAATTTATTGCTTTCAGCTCTATAAAGCTCTTTGATTCCGCTGTTTTTAAGCAGTTCCAGGTATTGACGCAGGGCATTTTTGGGCATGTTTAGATATCTGTATCGTCGTTATCGTCAGGAGCTCCGAAAAAGTCTTCCTCTTCATCATCGTAATCATCAAGGCTTTCGGTGCTAATCTCCTGGATAAACTTCTCCGAATCGTCCACTGTTTCTTCCGTGTATTCAAAGCCATCATCGTCGCCAAAGGGGTTTTCTTCGCGTTGCATGGCAAGTTCCGCTTCGGCAAGTTCGGTGATATAATCCGGCACTTCGTTATCGGCTACGTGTTCCATTGCCATCACGGTTATCTTTTCGGCAAACTTATGTTTAACATAGGTGGGGAACTGGTTAAGGCGCTGTGATTCAAGCTTGGCAAGCAGGCAGAACAGATAGTTCATGTCCACTTTCTCCAGAAAGCTCTCGATTTTTTCATTGATCATGGTTATATCTCCTGTGTTAAAAAGCCTTCTACTGGCTTTATGTATCTTTGCACCCGGTTTTCTTCGGCACGGATGATTGCCTGCACATCGCTGACGGCTTGGCTGAGATCGTCGTTTACCACAAGGTAATCGTAAAAAGGGATATAAGCCAGCTCGTCCTTTGCAGTATTAAGGCGTTTGGTGATTTCTTCTTGGCTATCGGTGGCGCGCAATACCAGCCGTTCTTTTAGAACTCCCATGGAGGGCGGGATGATAAACACTTTCACATAGGGGATATCTGTGGCACTTATCAAGCTTGCGCCCTGCACATCGATATCCATAATCACATGTTTCCCACAGGCGAGGCGCGATTTGATATAGCTGATAGAAGTGCCATACCAATTGCCAAACACACGTGCATGTTCCAGAAAGTCTCCGCTATCTATGCGTTTAAGAAATTCATCTTCTTCCACAAAATGGTAGTGAATTCCGTTTTGCTCCATCCCTCTCGGTTGTCTGGTAGTGAAGGATACAGAGTAGTCTATATTATCCGTTACCTGCAAGATTTCGTTTAATATCGTACTCTTACCTCCTCCAGAGGGAGCAGAGAGAATGATCAGGAAGCTACAGCTTTTA
>JALNXT010000354.1 GCA_023230245.1 Candidatus Cloacimonadota bacterium | reverse complement strand
GTTTGGTACGGCAAATGTCGTTCCACCAAATACTAATGCTACCGGTGCCATTAGCGTATTAGCTATGACAGGCGATGGCAAGATCAGGGCTGAATACTGGACTAACTCAATTGGTGCCATAACTACCCCTGGTTCTTACCGCGATGGGAATTGGCATTATGCGGTTGTTACAGGAAATGTAAACACACAGAGTTTATTCGTAGATGGGGTACTCGTTGGTTCAAGAGCTGGTTCCATAAGCAATGGCTGGTGGACTGATACCTTCCTTGGCACCGGCTTTGACGTACCCGGAAGAGGCTTTCCCAGCACTGGATGGCATTATTATAATGGCAGTCTGGACGAAGTGCACGTTGCCAATACAGCCAGGGATGCAAATTGGATTCTTACTGAATACAATAACCAGAGTTCACCTGCGTCGTTCTTAAGGACTATCGGAAATGAAATTACCCTACCCGTGGAGCTTTCTTCATTTACCGCAGTCCTTACTGCCGAGTTATTTGTAGAGTTGCTCTGGACCACCCAATCTGAAACTGCTGTAAGCGGATTTTATGTTTATCGCGGCAGCTCCAATGATATCGCCGAAGCAGCTTTGATTAGCCCTCTAATTGAAGCCACCAATAGCAGCGAAATACATAATTATGGATATGTGGATACTGAACTGGATGAAGCGGGAACCTATTACTATTGGCTGAGTGTCGAGAACTATGATGGCAGCGTGGATTATCATGGGCCACATACGGTTATGTACGACACTACCATCAATCTTGAAACGCCAAACGCACCGCTTCTCAGTAACCTCAGTTCCATCTATCCCAATCCATTTAACCCCAATGCCACCCTTGCCTATGATCTTAGAAAAAACGTAGCAGTGGATTTCTATATTTACAATTCCCGCGGGCAGGTAGTGCGCAGGATTTCCGAAGGTCAAAAAGCAGCAGGAAATTGGAAGTTGGTTTGGAATGGGCTGGATGATAATGGTAATTATTGCGCCTCTGGTGTCTATTACTTTAGAATGAATGCCGGAGAAGAGAGCTTCATAAAGAAAGCTGTGCTCATGAAATAGGATAATACAGACTACAGGCTAGATATAAAATTGGGCAAAGTCAACGCACTTTGCCCGATTTGTTTATCTAGGGATAACATGGCTTGCTCTAAGCTGAGCCTAGCTTGAATGATTGAAGTTTTATGGCTAGGTTTATAGCTATTTATCTGCTCTCAACTCAGCTAATATTATCAGGCAGAATACATGGCTGGATTAGGGTAATTATATGCAACTCATAACCAACTGCATAACAACAAGATACATTGCACAAATAATTATAGAAAGTTCTTGACAGATACATCATATCATATAGTGTGGCAATAAGATAAGGATGTTTAATAGCTTGCTTGTTTAATAAGGGGCAAACATCTCGAATATTTAGAGCTTAAAACTATAGGAGACAATAGAATATGCTTAGTTCAACTTACACTGCCAGCAATATTAAAGTGCTGAAGGGTTTGGAAGCCGTACGTAAGCGTCCTGCCATGTATATTGGAGGTACTAGCGAACGCGGCTTGCACCACCTGGTTTATGAAGTGGTAGATAACTCTATCGACGAAGCGTTAGCGGGACATTGCGACCAGATTATTGTTACCATCACAACAGAAGGTAACATTCGTGTGGACGATAATGGACGCGGTATCCCTGTGGATATCCAAAAAGAGATGGGAGTTCCCGCTGTACAGGTTGTGTTAACCGTACTCCACGCCGGTGGCAAATTCGACGATAAGAGCTATAAGGTTTCGGGCGGATTGCATGGTGTCGGTGTTTCGGTAGTGAACGCACTGTCGGAATTCTTAGAAGTGAATATTCACAAGGATGGCAAAGAGTACTTTATGCGTTTGGAACGCGGTATTCCCGTTACTGAACTTAAGATACTGGGGGATTCAAAGCGTCGGGGGACGATAGTTACTTTCCGTCCTGATCCTACTATATTTGAAACTACCGAATTCAGCTTTGATTACCTCACCACACGTTTGCGGGAATTGGCGTTTTTAAATAGCGGTTTGCGCATCATATTGAAGGATGAACGTAGCGATAGGATGCACGATTTTAAGTACGAAGGCGGTATTAAAAGCTTTGTTGAATACCTGAATCAAAACAAGAAGCCTATCTCTCCCAAGCCCATTCATATCGCTAGCGTAAAAGAAGGGATGGAATTTGAAGTGGCGGTGCAATACAATGAGGGCTACCAGGAGAACATCTTTAGCTTTGCCAATAACATCAATACTACCGAAGGTGGAACTCACCTCAGTGGCTTTAAAAGTGGCTTAACTCGCGCTGTGAATACCTACATCAAGAATGCCGAATTGCTTAAAAACGAAAAGGTTAGCCCCTCTGGTGAAGATATCAGAGAAGGGCTTACGGCGGTTATTTCTATTAAGATCTCTGATCCCCAATTTGAAGGACAGACCAAGACCAAGCTGCAAAACTCTGATGTGGAAGGTATTGTAAACAGTGCTGTTTACGAGAAACTGATGACTTTCTTTGAAGAGCATCCTGCCGAAGCCAAGATTATCACCTTAAAAAGCATCATGGCAGCGCGTAGCCGTGAAGCCGCACGTAAAGCCAGAGAACTTACCAGGCGTAAGTCTGTTTTAGAAAGCGGTTCTCTGCCCGGTAAACTTGCCGATTGCACGCTAAATGATCCTGAGAAAACAGAGATCTTCCTGGTGGAAGGTGATTCTGCGGGAGGCAGCGCCAAGCAAGGTCGCGATCGCTCTTATCAGGCTATCCTGGCGCTGTGGGGCAAGATGCTGAATACCGAAAAAGCTCGTGTCGATAAAGTTCTGAATAACGAAAAGATTCAGCCTATCATCCTTGCCATTGGTGCAGGGGTCGGGCAGGATTTTGATATTACTAAGATACGTTATCACAAGGTGATCATCATGGCTGATGCC
>JALNXT010000012.1 GCA_023230245.1 Candidatus Cloacimonadota bacterium | reverse complement strand
CATGCAGGAATAGTTTTGTTAGGATCCACAATCATGTTAGGGTAAAGTGGCGAATACACGCTAATCAAGCTGGCTCCATTGTCGTAGTTTAGGGTTATCCCACCCGCGAATCTATCCAAGAAGGTAGTGCTAAACACCGATGAAGTCTTCCAGCCAGATAGCAGCAGCTTTCCCCCACCCAGAATGTAACCTCCGATAAGCCCAGTATTATTCTGCAACTGGTTTTGGGAATAGTCATCCGCATGCCACAAAATCACTTTATACATGCCTAAGGTTCCCAAAGATGGAAGCCCTTGTGCAGCGCAATCCCAAGTGGCATATTCCAGGGGTTGCAAAGCATCATTGTAAAACAGATCCACTTGTCCGTCATTGGGGCTTATCGCTGATCCGTTGCCGTCTCTGGTTTCATCTACGACTAAGAGGTCGTTAGCAAAACTAAAAGCTTGGGGCATGGCGTCCAATACATTGGAAAATTGAGAAGTAAAAGCACCCTCACCAAGCACCTTAATGGCATATTGATAGGCAGTGTTATTTATGGGAGTGTTATCCTGATAACTGGTGGCAGTAATAGGCTCATCCGTAAGCAATACCCAAGGTAAACTGCTGTTTAACCTGCGGTAAACCAGATACCCTTCATCCGTACCGTCCTGGAAGACATCCCAAGAAAGCAGCACAGAGTTATTAGAAGATAAGCATTCCGTCAGCACTGGCTTCTTTACGGTGATTTGCCTCAAAAATGCCCAGTCGTTATAGTTAGCGGTGATCGTGCAGTCTTGCAGCGAATGTCCATATAAAAACTCTGTCGCCTGCCCTTCGGGAGAAGCAAAGACCAGCAGTGAATCCGCCGTTTCGCCACAAGTAAACCTGAAAGGCAGCTCCACATAAAATGGCGTGGAGGTTGGCGAAGTGGTCTTTGCCACAATCTTCACACGGGAAATATACTCCGATTCCCACACGCTATACTCCACGGAAGGGATGCCCGTACCATATATCCATTGGCTGAAGAACTGCTGCAAATCCTGCCCGCTAATCTGCTCTGCCATTGCTTGGAATTCAGCCGTCACAGCATTGCTATGCTTATATGTGGTAAACCATTGCTGCAAAAGCTGGAAGAAATTGGCAGAGCCAATCTTGAGGCGCAGCATGTGGAGAACAGAGGCAGACTTTTCATAAGAAGGCGGTGAGAAATAATTGTAAAAGCTGGGATTGTATATTGCCGGGGTACCATTGCTATTCTCCCAGCTTAAGTAATACTGATGATAGTTGGAAGTAACATAATTGCAGGCGGTTTGCCAGCCAAAGCGTTTATCCGCCCACAGATGTTCGCTATAGGTGGCAAAGCCCTCGGAAAGCCATACATCCTTGAAGGTAAGAAAACTAACTGCATTGCCAAACCATTGATGCGCCAGCTCGTGAGCTATGGTGGGTTCGTAGCTTTGGGTTCCATTTAGGATATAGTTCCCAAGCGTGGTCAGCGTTTGGTGTTCCATCGCACTGTAGGTGCTCATGTTCACCGTGGCATGGCCATATTTCTCGAAAGGATAGGCACCAAAGATGCTGGAGAAATAGCGAATCATCTCAGGAACATTCTGAAGGTCGATAACGGCATTATTATATTGGCTTTGCATTACAAAGTTCTGGATGGGAAGGTTGTTTAAAGAAGGCACGCTCTGGGTTATCTCCACATAGGGGCCGGCGGTTATACATACCAGATAGGTAGTCATGGGGTTACTCCCCAACCAATGCGTGGTGGAAGTGCCATTTCCATTGTTGGTAATCCCGCTTCGCAGCCCATTCGCCGCCACCATCCAATCGCTGCGCATGGTTATATGTAAATCTACTATCGCTTTATCCCAAGGATGGTCGTAACAAGGCCACCACTGACGTCCGGCATCAGGATCGGAGATGGTAAACACCGTGTTATTGCCAAACATCATGCCGAGATGATAGGAATTGGCAGAAAGCTGCGGCACCCCGCTATAAAACACTTGGGTGGTGAACTGCTGTCCGGCGGGAATATTGGCAGTGATAGCTAAAATACCACCTGTGTGAGTGTATGTGGCAAGCTGCCCGTTTACCTTTACGCTGGATACCGTTAAGCCGACAAATTCGTAACTGATGGAGCTTAGGGCGTCAACTGCGTTTACAGTGGCAAGCACATCCCCTTCTATGAAATGGCTGACGTCATTGATAGCTAAGCTTATCTCGTATTTCTGCACGTCAAAGCCATGGGCAGAATCTGCCCGAGCAGGCTCATAAACCGATAGCGGGATTTCCTGCAAATGCTTGCGGGAGGGGTTAACATTCCACTCCGGCTGCGCAAACAAGGCAATCGAGATAGATAACAATATAGCAACAAGCCAAATACTCTTGGTAATACAGTTCATGTTCTCTCCTGTGCAAGCTTCATCATTGGGCAATATACAATGCTACCCTGTGATAACTTGACCCTTTTATCTAGTATGCAAATATGTTTCCACTATCGAAGAAAAAACATGAGCGTGAAACGATTTAGCTTGACAATTACCTTGCCATAAATGCAATAAGCTTACGATCGTTTTTAGATTTGTTTGTCCATCAATAAGGTTAATAAGATGAGAGATCGTACACGTTTAGGAGGAAGGCTTGAGAACAATTCTTCTAGTAGAAGACAGTGTTTCTGATATTGAACTAACCAAAAGAGCATTAACAAAGAGCCACATAGAGGTGAATGTAGATGTTGCAGAAGATGGAGTGGAAGCGTTAGATTATCTATTTTGCCAAGGTTCTTACTCTGGTAGGAATCCTCTTTCCTTGCCGGATTTGATCTTGTTGGATTTAAATATCCCCAAAATCGACGGGAATGAAGTTCTAAAACGAATCCGCTCTGATATAAAGACCAAGCTAATCCCGGTTGTAGTTTTAACCTCATCCAACGAAGATTCGGACTTAAGCAAAGCCTACAATAATGGTGCTAACAGCTACATTAACAAACCGGTGGATTTTAAGACCTTCACGGAAGTTGTTGCCAACCTGGGTAGATACTGGCTTGAGATAAACGAACCGCCACCTTACAGCTTACGTTAATTAAATTATGTGGATAGAAAACATGTTTAACGGTATCTTTTTCTCGCTGGTGTACAATGCTGCTCTCTTGCTGGCTTTAGCCATAATATTCGATTCCGTAACGTCTCGTGACTATCGCAACTTGTGGTGGTCTAAAGTGCTATCCGGGATCAGCTTAGGGATGATCTCCCTGGCAATCATGATAAACCCATGGGAGTTGTTTCCTGGCGTTGTGTTTGATACCAGATCGATCCTATTCTCCATTGTCGGCATGTTTTTTGGCATTATCCCTGCGTTAATTAGCGCATCTATGGCTGTAGCATACAGAATATGTTTGGGTGGCAGCGGTGCTTTAATTGGCGTATCCATTATCGTTACCTCCGTCCTTTGGGGCTATGTATGGAAAATCATTCACTCTCGATGGACACATCCATACGGATTTCTGGAGTTCTTGAGTTTGGGCATAGCAACCCACATCACCATGGCAGGGTTAGCATTCATGATACCTACTGCCCAAAGAATAGTTATTGTGAATGCCATAGCTCTACCGGTTTTGGTTATATACCCCATTGTTACTGTTATCTTGGGAAGGATATTAGTTCGCCGCCTGGAGCTAAGGGAAAAAAGAAGTGATTTAGAGCATAGCGAACGGCAATTCCGCAGTTTATACGAAAACGCACCCATGGCTTATCAATCTGTGGATGACAAAGGCACCTTCCTCACTGTCAATAAAACTTGGCTAAACATCATGGGTTATGAGCTTGATGAAGTGGTGGGCAAGAAGTTTAGCTCTCTTCTTCATCCAGATTGCACTTTGCACTTCCAAAAATGCTTTGCTGATTTTAAAGCCCTGGGGCACTCTGAAAACGTGGAATACACGCTCATCAAAAAGGACGGCAACCCAATCGTAATTTGCCTATCGGGCAATATCGTGGCTGATGATCATGGCAGATTCCTGCAAACGCAATGTGTATTCACGGATATCACGGAAAGAAAGAAACAAGAAGACGAGCTTTTAAAAAGCAAATCAGATTGGGAGGCTATCTTCCAATCCATCCCCCATCCTGTTTATATTTTGGATAAAGACCAGAACATAGTCGCTGCCAACGCTTATCTGGAGAAAGCCATTGGCAAGCTGAGCACCGAGATGAGCGGGAAGAAATGTTGGGAGATTATGCATGGAGATGAAGCACATGAACCTCACCCCGGTTGCCCATTTGCCGAGAATTGCGACCACGACAATAATGTAGTAGGGGAAATTGAAGTAGCTGCACTGGGAGGCTGGTATCTCGTATCCTGCAAACCGGTTTATGATAAGAACGGAAACATAGATAAAGTAATTCACATCGCCATGGATATTACGGAAAGGAAGAAAGCCGAGCTTATCATCGCAGAAAGCGAAGAGAAATACCGCTTACTCACCGAGACAGCTCAGGATATTATCCTGGTGCACGATTTATCTGGCAAGTTATCCTACGCCAACCAGAAGGCTTTGAACTTTATGGAAATATCGCCTGAGCAATTATCATCCGTAAACATTTACAACTATATCACCGAGAAATACCATCCTATGCTTGCCGAACAAGGCAAGCAAAGAGAGCAAGGTTATACTGGAACACGCATCTATCAGATGGAGCTTCACAATAGCACTACCCAAAAAATGCAGGTGGAAGTAAGCAGTACGCCCATTATTATCGATAATCAGTTTTCCGGAATACTTGCTGTTATCAGAGATGTCACCGAAAGACTGGCTGATCAACAAGCCATACAAGACAGCGAGGCACGCTTTCAATTGTTCATGGATAACCTCCCCGGAGGAGCGTTCATCAAAGATAGCCTGAGCACTGTCCTGTATGTGAACAAGTATCTAAAAGACCTACACAATTCAGACAGGAAAATTGGCTTAAGACCCCTTGATTTTTACACAGAAGATGTTGCCAAGATAACTTTAGCTGAAGACCAGCAAACGCTTAGAACCGGCTTCCTAAATATCGTGGAGAAACTCGTGCTTAAGGACGGAACCACACACCTCCATGAAACCACTAAATTTACCATCCCCAACCTTAATGGAGAAGCTTTTATCGGCGGGATAACCATGGATGTAACGCAGAGGATACAAGCTGAAGAACAGTTGAATCGTTACGCCAAACGTTTGAAAATCCTTCGTAAGATAGACAGCATCGTTTTGGAAACACTATCTTTTGAGACAGTGAGCCAAGAAGCTGTTAAGAGCCTCCAGGAACTTATTCCCTTCACTGTGTTAACCTTAAATGTCTTGGCAGAGGAATATATTACTGTCCGCACCCTATTGAAACCTGAGAAAAAATTCGGATATTTGGTTGCAGGCATGAGGTACCAGCCGGACGAAAAGTTTTTTGCAGAGCTTAAATCCAGCAAAACGGTTATCATCAACGATGCTGCCAAAACCACAATATATCGGAAGATGAATGTTCGTGCTGCCCTAGTCAACGACGGCATTAAGTCGATCATGTGCAATGCCCTAATGGTGCAGGATAAGTTTCTGGGATACATAGGGTTCTCTTCGTCGGAACTGAATTTCTTTACCGAAGAGCACAAAGAGATTGCCGTTGAGTTTGCCAATCAGGTAGCCATTGTTTTGCTTCATTTGCAGCTCTTAGACGAAATCAAACAGCATTCCATAGAACTTGAACACAAGGTTGATGAGCGCACTAAGCAGCTAAGTAATTCAAATCAAGAGCTGGAAGCTTTCTCATATTCCGTGGCTCATGATTTGCGTGCACCGCTAAGAACTATTGATGGCTATTGCAACATCCTTATCGAAGACCACGGGCAAGCACTTGAAGAAGACGCACAAAAGCTGCTTAATATCATCAGAGATACTTCGCATCGCATGGATACCCTCATCAAAGAACTGCTGGGATTGGCGAAACTTACCCGCAATACGCTTAACTATACTAAGGTATCTATGCAGAGCCTTGCCACAGAGATTTGTAACGAAGTTGTGGGTGCACAATTCAGCCTTACTATAGATAGTTTGCCGGATTGTTATGCCGATAATTCTTTGATCAGGCAAGTGTGGCAGAACTTGATTGAAAACGCCGTTAAGTTTACCCTTCCTTGTGAACAAAGACAGATTCACATTGGATTCGAGAAATTAGCTGACACTACGGTATATTTCGTAAAAGACAGCGGAGTAGGCTTTAATATGGAATTTGTAAGCAAGATATTTATTGCCTTCCAGCGTTTACACCGCGAGAGTGAATTCCAAGGAACCGGCATCGGCTTGGCAATTGTGAAGAAGATTATCGACCGTCACAATGGCAAAGTATGGGCAGAAAGCACCCTTGGTGAAGGCTCCACTTTGTTTTTCTCGCTGCCAAATTCTAACAGCGATTTTATCGCATAATGCTGGCTCAAGTTAAGAGGAACTTCAGCGTTGCTTATTCGGGTGATCCAGGGCGATTATCTGCTTTTCCGCTGCTTGCATTGCCCTATCATTGCCCACTCATTGCCCTTCGCATGGACAATGATAGGGCAATGATAGCGATATTGACACAACTGCCTAACCACCAACCATTGATTTGAATCCACTAACTACTAAACTAAAATTCCGTGGATAAGGAACTATTCTTGCATTCTGCTTATTCTTATCTGTGGATTCAGTCTTACATAATTTACACTGGGTAAGATTTCCGTGACAGTTTGCTAAGCTTATACTAACAATACTTATCAGTGCAGGCTGTTACTATTGCTAGATGATAATTAAAGATAGATATTAAGATCATACCTGAAACAAGGAGATAGTATGAAACGTGTTTTATTGATGCTTTGTCTCGTTTTGATAACGACTTTGGCATTCTCAACTGAAACTGTGGTAGTAGGCGCAGGGGATAATTCCCTGTCCATCCTCAGCTCAACTAACAGCGAAACCATCCTGCAATACAGGATTTCTTCCTTCGAAAAAGAAGCTGTCCAGATTGACGGCGATCAATGGTTCCATATCCGCCTTCCCCAAGAAGGGATTACTCAGGATAAGGGCATGCCGCAGCTTCCCGTCTTTAACCGCAGCATCATTATAGATAATAATGCCCGCGTGAAGATGGAAGTTTACGATATTGAGTATCAGGACATCCGGCTTGCCATAGCTCCTTCCAAAGGGGTTATCACCCGTAATGTAGATCCCAAAACCGTGCCCTACACCTTTGATGCTATCTATATGAGCGGAGATTTCTATCCCAAAGCAATGGCAGAACTCTCTGAACCATATATTCTTAGGGACTTCCGTGGGATAACTATTAAGACTACCCCTTTTGCATATAATCCCGCCACTCAGACTTTGCGTGTTTACACGGCATTTAAGACCCGTGTTTACAATGATGGCATGGATACTGTAAACATCCTTAACACCAATCGCGATGCCATCTCCAGAGACTATGCTCCTATTTATGAGAACCACTTTGTAAACTGGAATAACTATCGTTACACTCCCTTAAGTGATGCTTTTGGTAAGATGTTGGTAATCTGCCACACCAATTATATGAGCACTATTCTACCTTATATAAACTGGAAAAAGCAGAAAGGTATCGAAACTGAGCTGGTGCAATGGAGTACCATTGGCACCACCGCTGCGCAATTGCAGACCTACATCCAGAACCGCTATAACGCAGACCACTCCATCGCTTATGTCCAAATTGTAGGCGACGCTCCGCAGATTCCAAGCTTAGCGTCTGGTGGTGGAGGCTCTGACCCCAGCTTCTCTTTGGTAGCTGGCAGCGATAACTACCCTGATATCTTCATCGGACGTTTCTCCGCCGAAACCACTGCCCAGGTTACTGCGCAGATCAATAAGGCAATTGTCTATGAAAGAGATGCAAGCACCAGCGATACCTGGCTTTCCAAAGCTTTGGGCATAGCTTCTGCGGAAGGCGGAGGTTCTCAAGGCGACAATGGCGAAAGCGACATTCAACACATGAACAATATCCGCACGAAACTGCTTAACTATGGCTACAGCAGCGTAGATCAGATTTACGATCCAGGCGCTTCTGCTGCTACGGTCACCACTAATGTGAATGCCGGACGTGGCTTTATGAACTATGTAGGCCATGGTTCCGACACATCCTGGAGCACCACTGGATTCAGCACTACCAATGCTACAGCCCTTACCAATGGGAATAAGACCCCCTTTATCATGGACGTAGCTTGTGTGAACGGCAACTTTGTCTCCATCACCTGCTTTGCCGAAGCCTGGATGCGCAACGCCAACGGCGGCGCTGTCGCCATCTATGCCAGCACTATAAATCAATCCTGGAACTCTCCGATGCTGGCAGAAGACGAGGTTACAGACCTGCTGACCGCGGAATCAAAATACACCACTGGCGGGCTGTATTACAACGGCTCCTGCAAGATGATGGATACTTATGGCAACACCGCAGGATCGGATGGTGTGAATATGTTCAAGACCTGGCATATCTTTGGTGATGCCAGCCTATCTACCCGCACCAAAACCCCTATCGCCATGGCGGTTACCCACCCTGGCAACATAGTTTCGGGGAATACCTCTGTAAGCGTTTCCACGGGAGTAAACAACACTCTGGTAGCCATCACCTATAATAACACCATCTATGGACGCGGCTTCACCAATAGTTCCGGCAACGCCACTATTACGCTCACCAGTCCGCCTACCGGTCTTATAAACTATACCATCACTGCGTCCGCACACAACCGCGTTACGTATATAGGCACTATTGCTCAGACCGTGGCTTCCGGACCCTGGATGGAAGTAACCACCGCCAACTATGCCGATAGCAATAATAACGTAGCAGAATACAACGAAAGTGGACGCTTTAATGTTACCTTCAAGAACAGTGGCACTTCAACTGCAAGTGATGTAAGCGCTACTTTAACCTGTGCAACTGCTGGAATAACGCTTACGGATGCAACGGAGACAATCGCTTCTCTTGCTGCTGGTGCCAGCACCTCGATAAATAATGCCTTTAGCTTCACGGTAGCCAATAACATCGTGAACCAGCTCTCTGCTGCCTTTTCCATCACCATGGTAAGTGGATCGAACACCTGGACATATAACTTTAACAAGGTATTCAACGCGCCCGCCTTGGCCTTTGGAAATATGAACATTAGCGACCCCGCTCCAGGCAACAACAATGGCAAGCTCGACCCGGGTGAAACTGTTACTATCAACATGCCTCTGAATAACACTGGTGCTGCAGCTTCTTTAGCAGGCTCGGCTACGCTCACCAGCCCCAATTTGGGCATCACGGTGAATACAGGCACAGCCACCTTTAGCGCAATTGCTGCCGCTGGAAATACTACGCTTAGTTTTAGCGTTTCAGCTTCCTCATCAATGGCAGTTGGCACGCTTGCTTCCATGATATTCAATGCCACAGCCGGTGCATACACAGCCTCTAAAACCGAAAGTGCAGAAGTGGGTGCTCCCACCGAGATTACTATAGGTACTGGCAGCTCTACTCAAACGTATCCAATTAACCGCTATTACACCTATTCCGGCCACGAAGCCATTTATCTTGCTTCGGAAATTGGAATAGCCGGTACAATTAAATCTATTGCTTATTACAAAGCCAGCGGTGCAGATGTGAATACTATTGAAGCTGTAACCATCTATATGAAGAATACCACCGCTACCAGCCTGGCAACTGGAAACTATAGCACCACCGGATACACCCAGGTGTATAGCGGAACCTTCCCCAATACCGCCACTTCTGGCTGGATGGAAGTGAATCTCTCCACTCAATTCCTCTTTGACGGTGTCTCAAATCTATCCTTGCTGGTAGTGAAAGGAAATCAAACCTGGACAAGCTATTACCCCATGTGGACTTATACCACCGCTTCAGCCAACAGAGCGCGTCAGAACAGAAATGACAATTCCCAACCTACCTCACTTACTGCCTCAACCAATCTGCCCAACTTAAAGCTAAAGCTCTTCCCGATTGCTGGATTCACTCCCCCCACCATAGAAATCGACAACGATGCACTCTATACCAATCTTCAAGTTGACAATGAAGGCACAGACAGCTTCACTATCACCAACAGCGGAAGCCAGAGCCTCACCTATGAAATCAGCGTGGCAGAAGTGCGTGGAAGCTCCACACCAGCTACCTTGGTAAGTAAAAAAGATGATCGAAGTATCACCGGTAGCACCCTCACCCTCAATGCAACGGAATACACCCCGGGAACTACGCAGAATCTAACATTTACGGTTACCAATGGCAGCACGGACGCAGAATGGCTAAAAGACGTAATCATCTCTTTTCCCACCGGTGTAACTGTAAACAGCGTTACCAACTTTGTAGGTGGTAGCGATGGTGATCTTGTTCCCAACAACACCAGCGGCAATGGTATTAGCATCGACTGGTTTGGAGAATCAGACTATGGTTATGGTTTTATTCATGGAAGTGAAACTGCTACAGCCACCGTCAATGTGATTATCGCCCCGTCTTTTGCCGGAACGATGTCTCTATCTTACCAAATTGTTGGTGATGTATATGGTGCAGAACCGCATACAATCACTGGGACACTTACTGTCGCCCAAGCGATACCACCCATTACATGGCTCAACGTACAGCCCCTCAGCGGAACAATCCCTGCCGGACAAAGCCAGCTTATCACAGGTTACTTCTCTGCTATTGGTATGGATGTGGGTAGCTATGATGCCATCCTCACCATCAATTCCAATGACCAAGTAAATCCCACGATGCTTGTAAATGCGCAGATGGACGTTTGGGGTGAAGTTTCTACAGACCCTCTAATCGCAGTAATTCCAGTATCTGTATCCGGAAATGCAGAAGCAGGCAGCAGCACCACAGCCATATTGACGATCAACAACACAGGCAATGCTACCCTCAATTGGAGCACCCCCTCCAGCTTTGCAGCTTGGGGAACGGTAACGCCCACAAGCGGAACCATTGCAGCAGGTGGCAATACTGTCCTCACCCTTAGCCTGAATGCCGCAGTTCTTGCTCCCAACACCTACAATGCCAATCTGGTGATTAGCTCCAATGCACAGAACACTCCCAGCCTCAGCGTTCCTGTCACCTTCACTGTAACAGCAGTGGTGGTGCCTTCGGACATCCGTTTCATCGCGGAGTGGGAACCTGCCACCGGCGTGGTAATCGCTTATGCCGGTGGATTTGGCTTGCCCTATAATATGATCTCAGATCTTTCTAACCAAGGCCAGGTGTATGTACTTGGTACTTCTGCTAACCAAAGCACCGCCACCAGCCAACTCTCTTCCAATGGTGTGAACATGGCTAATGTCAGCTATATTGTCCGCGATGGGGTGAACACATACTGGACGCGTGATTACGGTCCCTGGTCTATCTTCGATACCAGCGGCGAGATGTCCATTGTGGACTTCCGTTACAACCGTAACCGCCCTTATGACAACGCTGTAAATGCCATCTTGGACGACCAGTTCGGCTTTAATTATTCTTACATGCCTCTTGTTGCAACCGGTGGCAATGTAATGACCGATGGGCAGGGGAAGATGATGTCCACCACCCTGATCCAAACCGAAAACGATGGCATACAGAACTCCCAGGTTACCGAATACAGCTATACTATGCCTCAGATTCAGGCTTTGGTGCAGCAGTATCTGGGCGTTACAGATTACTTTATGTATGCCGATCCACTCTCCAACTCCAGCATCGACCATATCGATTGCCATGCCAAGCTGCTGGATGTGGATAAGGTTATCATCGCTAAAGTACCCACGAGCCATGCCAATTATGCCGCTCTGGAAGCAACGGTTGCCACCTGGCAATCCAAAACCTCCAGTTATGGCACGCCTTATCAGATCTTCCGTGTGAATCAAAGCTCTGCTAACGAACCTTATGCCAACTCCTTCATCTTCAACAAGAAGATATATGTGCCACAGTGGAACGCAACCCCCTCCAGTTACGACACAGCCGCCATCGCAGTCTATCAAGCTGCCATGCCGGGATACACGGTGCAAGGATACTATAATAGCTCATTCTTGTCCGACGATGCAGCTCACTGCCGCGTTAATACCATCTACGATACGCAAATGATCCATGTGCGGCATACACCTTTAACTTCGGCACAAGCACTGGGAAGCATGGTCATAAATGCTACAATTACCCACAGCAACGCCTTAACTTCCGCAGGTAGCTATGTTGCCTACAGATATTCCACAAGCGGAGCCTGGCAGCAAGCCACCCTAACAAACACCACCGGAAACATCTGGACTGCCAACGTACCCACGCCTGCATTGGGACAAACGGTTTACTACTACATTCTTGCTACAGATACCACCGCTCGCAACACCACTGCTCCCCTATGCGGAGCCAGCGATCCCTATCATGTATTGGTAAACATCCCTGCGCCTAGTTTAGCTATCCCCACGCTTAGTATTCAATCCACATCTACGGGTGCCAGGCTTAATTGGAATGACGTGGACAATGCAGACCTGTACATCATTTACTCCTGCACCGAACCTTATGGAGAATACACCAATGAGGTGGGCAGAACCAGTTCCTTAACCTGGGATATTAGCCCCACCGAGCAAAGAATGTTCTACAGAATTGTCGCCGCGCAAAGCGTCCCTGCAAAGGGAACAAGGCAATAAATAAGGCCTAACGCTATTTACACACAGAGAGACTTGGCTTGACTAAGTCTCTCTCTTTAGTTTACCAGAAAAGCAGGCATTGTGACTGTTGCTACAAGCGGGACACTTGCTAATCCCGTACATTCGAGACGCATATAGTTCCGGCAAGATACCTCTGTACTATGTATTCCAAGGTTGTTTCTCCGAAAAGGCTTGACATATATGTGCTACAAATACAATGGTTATTGCTATTGTCTATCATCAATGATTTTGCTAATACGACATATTGAAATAGGCAGCTGAAACTAATTAATTCCTTGGGAGGAAAAGTGAAAGTAAAAGCGTATCTAATATTGATAGCGTTGTTTATGGTATCCATGTTAACCGCCGCAACGGTATTCGAACAGAATTTTAATGTAACTGCACCGCCAACTGGCTGGAGCATTAAGGGCTATAAGTCTGGTGGTAGCCATCAAGGTGCTGGAACACTCAAAACCAACAGTGACTTGTTTAAGAACAACGGGGGCAATAACTACCTTCGCTTAACTGAAGACCTTGGCTATCAGCGTGCTTGGGCTTATTACACTGCCGCAAAGTTCCCTATCATGGGAGAGTGGAAGATTACCATGGAAGTAAGGATAGGCAAAACCCATAATGGCTCTGAGATAACTGCTGGTGCCGATGGCTTGTGTCTTGTGTTTGCCGAAGCCGGTACTGTAGAAAGCTCTGGTAATTTTGACCTCGCTAAAGTGGAAGGCGGTTATGGAGAATTTGAAGGTGCACCGCGTGGCGTTATTTTAAACACCCCATCCTACTTGATTAATTCCAAA